>CANFYD010000348.1 GCA_947450745.1 Burkholderiales bacterium | reverse complement strand
GATACCGTATTGCGCGACTTGCAGGTCGAACACGGTGGCCACCAGGCACTCGCCGGCCTCGGCGTGCTTGCCCAACTTCATGCGCACGACCGGCACGCTGCGGGCCAGCACATCCTGCTGCTTGTTGGACTGGAAGTTCGGCGTGTCGATGCCGCCGAAATAGGGGAAGCCGACGGTGGCCAGCTCATGCGCTTGCTCGCCATCCTCGATGACGGACAGCTTCAACTTCACCTCGGTGTTGCTGCGCGCCTCCTTGGCCTCCAGGTTCCACTTGCCCAGATCATCCCGCTCGGCCGCGCCCCAGCGGAAGCCGATGGAGCCGTTCGGCAGCACCACTTTGCCGCTGCTGTCAAAGGCCAGCGTTTTCCAGTCCGGGTTGTTGTCCTGCCCCAGCTTGCCGCCAAAGTCGCTGGCGCGCAGATAGCGGTCGGGCTCCAGCAGCTCGCGGCCATCGGCGGTGGTGGTGCGCTTCAGCTTCACCAACAGCGGCAGGTCGGTGTAGCGGCGTGCGTAGTCGTCGAAGTAGCTGGATCTCTTGTCAAAGTAGAACTCCTTCAAGATCACATGGCCCATGGCCATCGCAATCGCCGCGTCGGTGCCCTGCTTCGGGTGCATCCAGATGTCGGCCAGCTTGGAGATTTCGGCGTAGTCGGGCGTGATCGCCACCGTCTTGGCACCCTTGTAGCGCACCTCGGTGAAGAAATGCGCATCCGGCGTGCGCGTCTGCGGCACGTTGGAGCCCCAGGCAATGATGTAGTTGGAGTTGTACCAATCGGCGCTCTCGGGCACGTCGGTCTGTTCGCCCCAGACCTGCGGGCTGGCCGGCGGCAGGTCGCAATACCAGTCGTAAAAGCTCATGCAGACGCCGCCCATCAAGCTCAGGTAGCGGCTGCCGGCTGCGTAACTGATCATCGACATGGCAGGAATCGGCGAGAAGCCGATCACCCGGTCGGCACCGTACTTCTTCACCGTGTAGATGTTGCTGGAGGCGATGATCTCGTTGACCTCGTCCCAGGTCGAGCGCACAAAGCCGCCCAAACCTCGGTCCTTTTGCCATTCCTGCCGTTGCGCGGTGTTTTCAACGATGTTGGCCCAGGCATCGACCGGGCTCTTGGCGACCACGCGGGCGGCGCGCCAGAACTTCAGCAGCGAGCCGCGCACCATCGGGTATTTGACCCGGTTAGCGCTGTACAGATACCAGGAATAGCTGGCACCACGAGCGCAGCCGCGCGGCTCGTGGTTGGGCAGATCGGGCCGGGTGCGCGGGTAATCGGTCTGCTGGGTTTCCCAGGTCACGATGCCGCCCTTGACGTAGATCTTCCAGGAGCAGGAACCGGTGCAATTGGTGCCGTGGGTGGAGCGCACGATTTTGTCGTGCTGCCAGCGGGCGCGGTAGGCGTCTTCCCAGGTTCTGTCCTCGGCGGTGGTGACGCCGTGGGCCTCGGAAAAGCTTTCTTTGGGCTGAGCAAAATAGCTCAGGCGATCAAGGAAGTGACTCATGTTGTGGTTCCTATATTTTTCTGGATCAAGGGTTCTTCACATAGGCATTCGGACGCAGGTAGAACCACCAGTTCAGCACCAGGCACAGGGCGTAGAACACCGCGAAGCCATACATCGCCAGCTGCGGTGTGCCGGCCTTGATCTGCGCCCCAATCACCACCGGGGCGATGAAAGCACCGTAGGCGGCCACGGCCGACGTCCAGCCCAGCACCGGGCCGGCCTGGGCGCGGTCAAAGATCACGCCGATGGTGCGGAAGGTCGAGCCGTTGCCGATGCCGCTGGCGGTGAACAAGAGCACGAACAGCAGCATGAAGTTGAGGAAATAGACCTCCGGCGTGGCCGAGCTGTAGGCCTGCAACATCACATAACCCACCGCCACCGAGGCCAGCACCATCACGGCAGAAATCACCTGCGTGACGATGGAGCCGCCGACCTTGTCCGAGATCCAGCCGCCAATCGGCCGCACCAGCGCACCGACGAAGGGGCCGATCCAGGCAAAGGTCAAGGCGGACGGCGCGTTCGGGTTCTTCAGCACATGCTGCATCGCGCCATTCGCATCCGGCACATGGCTGATGCCGAAGATCACCGTGATGGCCAGTGGCAAGGCCATCGAAAAACCGATGAAGGAGCCGAAGGTGACGATGTAGAGGAGGGTCAGCGCCCAGGTGTGCTTGTCGCGGAAGATCTCGAACTGCTTGGCGATGTTTTCCTTCATCGTCCCGAAGGCAGTCAGCTTCATCACCGCCAGGGTGCTGACGATGATCAAGGGCATTGCCACCCACATATTCAGCAGCCCCAGGCCGGTGGGGGCCGGCAAGTAGAGATAGAGCCCCAACCCGGCGGGCACGAAGGACAAGGTGTAGAGCCAGGTGATCTTGGCGAAGGCGGCCAGCGTGCCGCCGATATTGGGCGACACCGTCTTCAAGTTGCTCATGCCGAACCAGCAGATGATGGACAGCGGCACCAGCGACAGCAACCAGGCAAAGCCGGCGTTCTGGATGTAGGTGGGGGTGCCGGCCTTGATCTTGCCCAGAATCCAGCCGCTGTCCTTCACCAGCGTCATCGCTTCGCCGCCATAAGCGCCGAACAGGCTGACCGTCATCACCAGCGGGATGACGATCTGCATCGTCGTCACGCCGAAATTGCCCAAGCCCGCATTCAAGCCGAGCGCCGTGCCTTGCAGCCGCTTGGGAAAGAAGGTGGAGATGTTCGACATCGACGACGCAAAGTTGCCGCCGCCGACGCCCGACCACAGCGCCATCAACTGAAACGCCCACAGCGGCCAGTCCTTGTGCTGCAAGGCCAAGCCGGTGCCCAGCGCCGGGGCCAGCAACATGGCGGTGGTCAAGAAAATGGTGTTGCGCCCGCCGGCCAAGCGAATCAGGAAGGAAGCCGGGATGCGCATGGTGGCCCCCGCCAAGCCGGCAATCGCCGTCAAGGTGAACAACTCGTCCTTGGTGAACGGGAAGCCCAGGTTCAACATCTGCACGGTGATGATGCCCCACATGCCCCAGATGGCGAAGCCGCACAACAGCGCCGGCACCGAGATCCAGAGGTTGCGATAGGCAATCTGTCTGCCGGTCGAGGCCCAGAACTTCGGGTCCTCGGGCCGCCAGTCGGTGATCTCATCGGCGCGGGCCGCAGGCGCTGGCTTGCCGATGGTTTGACGTGAGGTAGTGTTCATTTTTTTACTTCCTCTTGAAAAGCTTGAATGGCTTGAATGGCTTGAACTCGGGCTTCAACGCGTGAACGATTGCGAGGGACTGGAAAGCGGCGAGGCGGGCGCGTTGCGGCCCATCAACTCGGTCTTGCGCACTTCCGTCCAGTACATCCAGATCAGCGACACCCAGACGACCGCGTACATCAGCATGAAGGCGCTGGAGCGGATGCCGGTCAGGTCCATCAAGACGCCGAACATGATGGGCAGGACGAAGCCGCCCAGACCACCGGCCAAGCCGACGATGCCGGAGATGGCGCCGATGTTGGCGCCGTAGTCATCGCTGATGTACTTGAAGACGCTGGCCTTGCCGAAGGCCCAGGCAATGCCCAGAGTGAACATCAGCGCGGTGAAGACATAGACGTTCAGCCCGAGGTGAAAGGTCTGGGCACCGTTCACCGTCATCACGGTGAAGTCGGTCTGCGGGTAGGACAGGATGAACAGACAGATCCAGCTGACCCACAACACCCACCAGGTGACGTTGTGTGCGCCGTGCCGGTCCGACATCCAGCCGCCCAGCGCACGCAGCACGCCGCCGGGCAGCGAGAAGCAGGCGGCCAGCAAGGCGGCCACGCGGATGTCGAGGCCGTATTCGCCGACGTAGTACTGCACCATCCATAAGCTCATGGCCACATAGCCGCCGAACACGATCGAGTAGTACTGGCAGTACTTGAGCACCTTGGGATCCTTCAGCGCCTTCAACTGCGAGGTGAAACTGGCGTTGCTGGCGACCAAATGGCTGTCATCGCTGTAGCTGAAAAACCAGAACAGAATCGCCGTGCCCAGCAGCACTGCGGCGTAGACATGCGGCACCATGGTCCAGCCAAAGGCCACGACCAAGGCCGGCGCCACAAACTTGTTGACCGCTGCGCCCGAGTTGCCGGCCCCGAACACGCCCATCGCAAAACCCTGGCGCTTCTTTGGGAACCAGCGCGCCACATAGGGCGTGCCGACAGAAAACGAGCCGCCGGCCAGCCCGACGAACAGGCCGATCACCAGGAAGTGCCAATAAGCAGTGGCGTAACTCATCATCCAGATGGGGCCCACGCAGGCAAGCATCAAGGTGAAGAAGACGATGCGACCGCCAAATTTATCGGTCCAGATGCCCAGTGGCACACGGATCAACGAGCCGCTCAACACCGGCATCGCGGTCAGCAGACCGAATTCGGTGGCGTTGAGGCCCAGCGCCTTCTTGATCGGAATGCCGATCACGCCAAACATCATCCAGACCATGAAGCAAACCGTGAAGGCCAGGGTGCTGACCAGCAGCACGCTGAGGGCTTTGCCGCTGTGGGCTGGGCTGGCGGCCGTGGCGTCGGCGGGCGTGGCGGGCCTGGCGGGCGCTACGGGTACGGAAGCGGGACTCGCGGAATGAGCACCAGCGCTTGGCTTCAACAGACTTGCAGACATCGAGGATCTCCTCTTTTCCATGTCTGCACTGTCTCGCCTTGGCCCCGGCGCGAACATCCTCCGGTTGGCCGTTCCAGGCGCTGCGGAAGAACTAGCTGTGACTGCGCTGGATAGTTCCGGAGAACTAGCCCGTCATCAGAACGGCCAAGTCTTGCGCCAAATCAACGCCGCAAGGCAACCGCAGCGGGCCGAATATGCAACTGCGCCGACAAGCCGCGGATCAAG
>CANFYD010000347.1 GCA_947450745.1 Burkholderiales bacterium | reverse complement strand
TGTCACTTCCTGCTGTGACTGAGTGCCAGGATTGGCCTGACCACCCTGTTGCGATGCATCAATCAGCGGAAAACAGTGGACCCTGCCCCCTCAGATCGGGGGGATCAGCACGCCTGATTACAGGCTGCGCGTCATTTCCACATGGCTGATGCCGGCTTCGCTGAAGGCTTCACCGCGTTGCACAAAACCGGCGCGCAAGTAAAAGCCGGCGGCTGACAATTGGGCGTGCAACAGTGCCTCGCGATAGCCCTCGCTGCGAGCTTGCTGCAGCAGCGCCGCCAGCAGATCGCGGCCGATGTGGCTGCCGCGCAGGCTGCGCAGCACGGCCATGCGGCCTATCTTGGCCACGCCGGGCACATGTTCCAGCAAACGGCCGGTGGCCAAGGGAATGCCGAAGGCATTGAAGGCCGCCGCATGCAGGCAGCTCGCATCGGCAGCGTCCCATTCCATGTCGGCCGGAATTTTTTGCTCCTCGACAAAGACAGCCTGCCGGATCGCACTGGCCGCGGCGCCGAGTTCGGCCCACGAGCCGACGCGAACCGAGGTGATGGCTTGGCCGGCCTCAAAGCGCTCAAGCACCGTCCGCAAACTGGCGGGCACAGTCTTGGACGTTGCCGTCTGCGGGTCGGCAAAGACATAGATCAGCTCGCCGTGCACCAGCAGGTCGTCGCCGCGAAACACGGCGCCAATGAATTGCAGCGAACTGTTGCCGATGCGTTCGCAGCGCACACCGATCTGCAATTGCTCGTCATAGCGGGCCGAACCCAGATATTCAAGCGTGGCCTTGCGCACAAAAAGATCGCCGCCCAAGGCTGCCATCGTGTCTGCATAGGGCAAGGCCAGCGCCCGCCAATAGCCGCCGACTGCGGTGTCGAAATAGCTCAGGTAATGCGCGTTGAAGACGATCTGCTGTGCGTCGATCTCGGCCCAGCGTACGCGCAGCCGTTCGGTGAAGCGGAAATCCTGTCGTTTCATGAGCGGGGTCAAACGGTTGAATTCATTTTGAAGGCGGCTCGCAGCGCCTGCGCGCAGGCCTCCAGGGCGGTCAGCGCCTCCGGGATGCTGCGACCCATCTTGATGAAATCATGGGTGACGCCTCGGTACAGCTCCAACTGCACTGGGCTGCCCTGGGCTCGCAGCAGGTCGGCATAAGCCAGACCTTCGTCTACCAGCGGATCACATTCGGCCAGCACCACGCAAGCAGGTGCCAAATCGCTGTGATCGGTGGCTTCCAGCGGGGCAAAGCGCCAATCGCGACGGTGGTGAAAGTCGATGTAATGGTCGAAAAACCAGGCGATCGACGCCGCATCCAGCAAAAAGCCATTCGCGAACAATTTGTGCGACGCGGTGTCCGCATGGGCCGCCGTGCCGGGGGTGATCAACAGTTGCAAGGCCAACGGCAAGCCGATGTCTCGCGCATGAAGGGCGCAAACAGCCGCCAGTGTGCCGCCCGCGCTGTCGCCCCCCACCGCCAAGCGGCTGCCGTCCAAACCCAAACTGTCGGCCGCCTTCGCCAGCCAGGCCATCACCGCCCAGCAGTCATCGACCGCACAGGGGAAACGGTGTTCAGGAGCGAGTCGGTAGTTCAGCGACAACACCGCAGCGCCGCTGCGCAAGGCCAGTTGGCGGCACATGCTGTCGTGGGTGTCGATGCTGCCGATGGTGAAACCACCGCCGTGCAAATAAAGCAGCACCGGCAAGCGAGCATCGCTGCTGGCATAAAGCCTGGCGGCCAGCGGGCCCTCGGCGCCCGGCACTTGCAAGTTCTCAACTCGGGCCAGCGGTGCGCGCGGTAGGTCAAGAATTTCGGCACCCATCAAATAGGCAATGCGGGCTTGCTTGGGCGTCAAGCTGCAAAAGGCAGGACGGTTGGCGCGATAGATGCGCTCCAACAAACCCGCCATGCGCGGGGTCAACAGGTTGCTGCTCAAAAAGTCTCCTGGAATTTGCCTGAAATTGTCTCAGCAAGAAACGCCCGCACGGCGACCGCCCTGCTGAAGTTGACGCCCATAAAAAAGCCCGGCCGCTTGTGGCGGCCGGGCGGCGTCAATGTCGAGGTTTCAAACATTCAGCGCCAGGAGTCTGCGCGGCAGAAGGCGGCGACAAGCGAAAGGTGGCCCCAGCGAGGACAGTTTTTGCCGGATTTGAAGCTTCATAGCTCCGCTATGGGACGAAAAGACGGTGTTCTCGAAGAGCGGCGAAGCCAAAAATAGACCGCTGCGGCCGCCTTGCAGCCGCCGATCCTACTGCCGCGCAGACTCCTAGGTGTTGCTTGTCTCCTTACCGCTTCCGCGCCGGCCGCTTGCACGCGGCCAGGCTACTGAATTCAGCCGTGCTTGTGGTCAAAGAATTGTTCGTCTTCTGTCGAGCCCTTCAGGGCTGCGGTCGAAGCGTCGCGCTCGATCGTCGTGGTGACGGCGTCGAAGTAACCGGTGCCGACTTCGCGCTGATGCTTGACAGCGGTGAAACCGCGCTCAGCCGCTGCGAATTCCTTTTCCTGCAACTCGACGAAAGCCGTCATGTTGTTGCGGGCGTAGCCATAAGCCAACTCGAACATCGAGTGGTTCAGGCTGTGGAAGCCGGCCAGCGTGATGAACTGGAACTTGTAGCCCATCGCGCCGAGTTCGCGCTGGAACTTGGCAATCGTCGCGTCGTCCAGGTTCTTCTTCCAGTTGAACGACGGCGAGCAGTTGTAGGCCAGCAGCTTGCCGGGGAACTTGGCGTGGATTGCGTCGGCAAAGGTTTTGGCAAAAGCCAGATCCGGCTTGCCGGTCTCGCACCAGATCATGTCGGCGTATGGGGCGTAAGCCAAGCCGCGGCTGATCGCTTGATCGATGCCGTTGTTGGTGCGGTAGAAGCCTTCGACCGTACGCTCGCCGGTGCAGAACGGCTTGTCGTTGTCATCGATGTCGCTGGTCACCAAGTCGCCAGCTTCAGCATCGGTGCGGGCCAGCAGAACGGTGGGTGTGCCCATCACGTCGGCAGCCAAGCGCGCAGCGACCAACTTGGCGACGGCATCACGGGTAGGCACCAAGACTTTGCCACCCATGTGGCCGCACTTCTTGGCAGCAGCCAATTGGTCTTCGAAGTGGACGCCAGCAGCGCCAGCCTCGATCATGGCCTTCATCAGTTCGAAAGCGTTCAGCACGCCGCCAAAACCGGCTTCAGCATCGGCCACGATGGGCGCGAAATAATCGATGTCGTTCTTGCCTTCCGACCACTGAATCTGGTCAGCGCGGGTAAAAGTGGCGTTGATCTTCTTGACGACCTTGGGCACCGAATCGACCGAGTACAGCGATTGGTCGGGGTACATCTCGCCATTGCTGTTGGCGTCGCCAGCGACCTGCCAGCCCGACAGGTAGATCGCTTTCAAGCCGGCCTTGACTTGCTGCATGGCCTGGTTGCCGGTCAAGGCGCCGAGCGTGTTGACGAACGGCTCGGTGTTGATCAAGCCCCAGAGCTTGTCGGCACCGCGCTTGGCCAACGTGTGCTCGATGGCCAGTGAGCCGCGCAAGCGCACCACATCGGCAGCGCTGTAACCGCGGGTGATGCCCTTCCAACGTGGGTTTTCGGCCCAGTCTTTTTCGAGGGCAGCGATTTGCTGGTCACGGGTCAATGTTGTCATGGTGAACTCCTGCGGGACGGATGAGGGATGGGTGTAGATCGACTGGGAACTTCTTGCGTCTTGCTGAGCTCTACTTTAATCCCAAGCACTTCTGTCGTTGAGACTTATGTCTTATATAAGACTAAAAAATATTCCTATTTAAATCAATCACTTATCAAAAAAATTTCTGATCATGAAATGGCGTTCACCATAATGAGAAAAATTGATGCGCCGCAACATGCTCCGATTTCACGATGTAAAACAGTGATGCCGCATCGTGCAACGCTTGCACGGGGTTAGTCTGTTCGAAGCACTAAACCACTACCGCTTGTTCGCTTGCCCCGAAGTATCCTAAGGTTAGTCTGTTTGCGAGTCTTTCGGCACCCTCAGGCACCACCGCCAAGGGTTAGTCTGTTTATCGAGCAATCAGCGCCGCACCACTTCCGCCGCACTGCGGGCTGAGCATTCGTGGTTTGGCCGATTTCACGCTTCGAAGGGGTGCCGCACCACCGGGACGATGAAAACCTATGGGGTTAGTCTTTTTTAAATTATCGACCTGCATTCAGCGCCCTCGCCCCATGCGAGCAGCTGAGCAAGCAGTCGAGGAAGAAGAGCTGAGCGCATTCCAGCGCTCGTGGCGGCACCCTGCGTTCGCTAAGAAACGGCGTGCTTGATCACGTCCTGATGCGGTCTGCACCCAATACTGCTCGGAAAAAGCCCGTTCGCCTTGAGCTTGTCGAAGGGTTGTCGAAAGCGGGGGAAGTCCTTCGACAGGCTCAGGACGAACGGGCTTTTTGGCTAAACGAACGGTATAGAGTCTGCGCCAGCCCCACATCAATCGAAGAAATAGCGCTTCAACCCGGCCAGCACCATTTCCACCGCAATCGCGGTCAACACCAAGCCCATCAGCTTTTCAATCGCGGCGATGACGGAATCACCGAGCAGGCGGCGGATGCGGTTGGCGGACAGCAACGTCAGACCGGACACACACATGGCGGCCAGCAATGCGCCCATCCAGTCGAAGATGCGGTCGGGTTGGCGCGAAGCCAGCAGCAAGACGGTGGCCATTGCCGACGGCCCCGCCAACAGCGGCACGGCCAGCGGGAAAATGAACGGCTCCCTGCCCGGCTCCAAGCCGTAGGCCGACTCGCCCGCCGTGCCAAAAATCATCTTGATCGCGATGATCAAGAGAATCACCCCGCCGGCCACCTCCAGCGAGCGTTCGGACAAGTGCATCACTTGCAAAAACCGGTC
>CANFYD010000346.1 GCA_947450745.1 Burkholderiales bacterium | reverse complement strand
TGGCCTTCGCCGGAGCATGGCAAGGCGGCGCCCAATACGGTCAAGTGAGAGGACAGCCATGACTACCAACACAAGCAATAGCAGTGACAGCAAGATCGTCCTGAACGTCAGCGGCGTCTCCAAGCGCTTTGGGGGCTTGCAAGCGCTGTCCGAAGTGGGCATCCAGATCACCCGCGGCCAGGTCTACGGCCTGATCGGCCCCAACGGCGCGGGCAAGACCACCTTCTTCAACGTCATCACCGGCCTCTACACGCCGGACGCGGGCAGCTTCGAGCTGGCCGGCGCGCCCTACAAGCCGCAGGCCGTGCACGAAGTGGCCAAGACCGGCATCGCGCGCACCTTCCAGAACATCCGCCTGTTTGCCGAGATGACCGCGCTGGAGAACGTCATGGTCGGCCGCCATGTGCGCACCAAGTCGGGCCTGCTCGGCGCGGTCTTCCGCACACCCGGCTTCAAGGCCGAAGAGGCGCAGATCGCGCAGCGCGCCCAGGAGCTGCTGGACTACGTGGGCATCGGGCAGTTTGCCGCCTACAAAGCCCGCACGCTCAGCTACGGCGACCAGCGCCGGCTTGAAATCGCCCGCGCGCTGGCCACCGACCCGCAGCTGATTGCGCTGGACGAGCCGGCTGCCGGCATGAACGCGACCGAGAAAGTCGTGCTCAGAGAGCTGATCGACCGCATCCGCAAGGACGGCCGCACCATTTTGCTGATCGAACACGACGTGAAACTGGTGATGGGCCTGTGCGACCGCGTCACCGTGCTGGACTACGGCAAGCAAATCGCCGAAGGCACGCCGTACGACGTGCAGCGAAACGACAAAGTGATCGAAGCCTACCTGGGCGCCGGACACAAGAACCACTGAACCCAGACCGGATACACCACAACATGACTGAACCTATCCTGCTCAAAGTCAGCCGACTCAAGGTCGCCTACGGCGGCATCCAGGCCGTCAAAGGCGTCAGCTTTGAAGTCAAGGCCGGCGAGCTGGTCAGCCTGATCGGTGCCAACGGCGCGGGCAAGAGCACCACGCTCAAAGCCATCACCGGGCTGCAACCGGTGGCCGACGGCGAGATCGAATACCTGGGCCAGTCGATCAAGGGCCAAGGCGCTTGGGACCTGGTCAAACAAGGCCTGGTGATGGTGCCCGAGGGGCGCGGCACCTTCACCCGCATGACCATCACCGAGAACCTGCAGATGGGGGCCTACATCCGCAACGACACGCGCGAGATCGAAGCCGACATCGACAAGGTGTTCGGCATCTTCCCGCGTCTGAAGGAGCGGCGCAGCCAACTGGCGGGCACCATGTCGGGCGGCGAGCAGCAGATGCTGGCGATGGGGCGGGCGCTGATGGCGCGGCCCAAGGTCTTGCTGCTGGACGAGCCGTCGATGGGGCTGAGCCCGATCATGGTGGACAAGATCTTCGAGGTGATCGGGGACATCTACGCGCAGGGCGTGACGATTTTGCTGGTCGAGCAAAACGCGAGCCGCGCGCTGCAGATTGCCAACCGGGGCTACGTGATGGAGTCCGGCGAAGTGACGATGACGGGCGAGGGGCGGACGCTGCTGAATGATCCGAAGGTCAGGGCGGCTTATTTGGGCGAGTGAGAGGGTGCGAGTTTGTCTACTGCGCGGCCGCCATGCGTCGTTGGCCGGATGCTCGTGATTCTCACGTACCTAAAGTACGCTTCGGTCCCTGCGCTCCCCGCCCAAGCCTGACAGCCGCTCGCTACGACAAACTCACACCCTATGAGTTGCTGTGAGATCAGCCAGCGCGGCTGATCTCACGGCGATTTCAGGCTTGTTTGTAACTCGTTGGTAACCCGAAACGGGTGGATGTCTTGTAATATGGTTACTTGATTCCATACTCCTGAGTTACATCAGCAGCGCGCATGAACAAGACAATCGTCGCCGTGACCGACCGTATCCGCCAACGCAGCGCTGCCTCTCGCGCCCGCTACCTGGACGGTTTGGACAAACTGGCTGGCCGCAAGCGCGGCGTCGAACGGATGGGCTGTGCCAACGTGGCGCATGCCGTGGCCGCGCTGCCGGCCAACGACAAGTTCCGCATCGTGGCCGAAAAAGGCCCGCATCTGGCCATCGTCACTGCCTACAACGACATGTTGTCGGCGCACCAGCCGTACGAGGCGTACCCGGCCCTGATCCGCGACGAGGCGCACAAGCAGGGGGCGACGGTGCAAGTGGCGGGCGGTGTGCCGGCCATGTGCGACGGCGTGACCCAAGGCCTACCCGGCATGGAAATGAGCTTGTTCTCGCGCGACGCGATCGCGATGAGCACGGCGATCTCGCTCAGCCACGATGTCTTTGATGCTGCCTTGCTGCTGGGTATTTGCGACAAGATCGTGCCGGGCCTGTTGATCGGTGCCTTGCACTTTGGCCATCTGCCCTGCGTGTTCGTGCCGGCCGGGCCGATGAGCAGCGGCCTGTCCAACAATGACAAGTCCAAGGTGCGCGAGTTGTTTGCTCAGGGCAAGGTCGGCCGCGATGAGTTGCTGAAGGCCGAATCCGCCGCCTATCACGGGGCCGGCACCTGCACTTTTTACGGCACTGCCAACAGCAACCAGATGTTGTTGGAAGCGATGGGTTTGCATGTGCCGGGCGCTGCCTTCGTGCACCCGCATGACCCCTTGCGCGAGGCGCTGACTCGCGAAGCGGTGCGCACGGCGCTGAGCATCACCTCGAAAGGCCGTTACACGCCGATTGGCCGCTTGGTGGACGAGCGGGCCATCGTCAACGCAATGCTGGCCTTGCTGGCCACCGGTGGCTCGACCAATCACCTGATTCACTGGGTGGCGGTAGCGCGCTCGGCTGGCATTCTGATCGATTGGAGCGACTTCTCCGAGCTGTCCGCCGTCACGCCGCTGTTGTCCCGCGTTTACCCGAACGGTGCGGCCGATGTGAACCAATTTCAGTCTGCTGGTGGGCCGAGCTTCGTGATTCGCGAGTTGCTGGACGCCGGGCTGATGCATGCCGATGTGCTGAGCGTGGCCGGCCCGTCGCTGCGCCCTTTTACCCGGTTGCCAAACTTGAACGCAGCCGGCACCGGTGTCGAATGGCAAGACCTGCCTCTGGCCAGTGGCGACGAGGACGTGGTGCGCACTGCCGCCGCGCCGTTCAGCCCCAGCGGTGGTTTGAAGCTGTTGCAGGGCAACCTGGGCCGGGCGGTGATCAAGGTCTCCGCTGTGCCCGAGAGCAACCACATCATCGAAGCGCCGGCGTGCATCTTTGCCACGCAGGAGGCGATGTTGGCCGCCTTCAACGCCGGCGAGTTGGAGCGTGATGTGGTGGTGGTGGTGCGCTTCCAGGGCCCGCACGCCAACGGCATGCCGGAGCTGCACAAGCTGACGCCGCCGCTGGCGGTGCTGCAGGGCCGGGGCTTCAAGGTCGCTTTGGTGACCGACGGCCGCATGAGCGGTGCGTCGGGCAAGGTGCCTGCCGCCATCCATGTCTCGCCCGAGGCACTGGCCGGTGGGCCGTTGGCCAAGCTGCGCGACGGTGATGTCGTGCGGTTGGACGCGGTCAGCGGCGAGCTGCTGGCCTTGGTGCCAGCGGAGGAATGGGCGGCGCGTGAACTGGCGCAGATTTCGCCCGAGCAATTGGACGAAAACGGCCACGGCTTGGGTCGCGATCTGTTTGCCGGCATGCGGCGCAATGTACTCAGCGCCGAAGAAGGCGCGATCAGTTGGTTGTGAAGCCGGCTTTGAAATCGTTTGTGAAAGAGAAAAGATGAGCATCACCACACTAAGCCTGGCCAGCCACGGCCCCGTCATTCCCGTCATCGTGATCCATCGCCTGGAGGACGCAGTGCCGATGGCCGAAGCGCTGTTCGCCGGTGGCGTGCGGGTGCTGGAGGTGACGCTGCGTACCCCCGTCGCCCTGCAGGCGATGGCGGCCATTGCGCGCGCCTTGCCGCAAGCCATCGTCGGTGCCGGCACCTTGCGCTCGGTGGCCGATGTGGCGGCGGCCAAGGATGCGGGCTGCCAATTCGGCGTCAGCCCGGGTTACACCGATGCGATTGGCAATGCCTGCCTGGAAATAGGCTTGCCGTTGTTGCCCGGCGTGTCGACCGCCAGCGAAGTGATGCAAGCCAATGCGGCCGGCTATTCCTTCCTGAAGCTGTTCCCCGCTGTGGCAGTGGGCGGCATCAATTTGCTGAAGGCGCTGGCCGGGCCGTTCCCGGACGTGCTGTTTTGCCCCACTGGCGGCATCACCTTGGAAACGGCGCCGCAGTTCTTGAGCCTGCCGACCGTGAAGGTGTGCGGCGGCTCCTGGTTGACGCCGCAAGACGCGGTGGATGCAGGGGATTGGGCCCGCATCACGCGCTTGGCCGCCGAGGCCAGCGCGATCAAGCGTTGAGCGTCAATCCCGCGTGGCGGCGGCAGCTTCCGCCGCAATTTGCCGCAGCGCCTGCTCGAAGGTCTCCGGCGGCTGGCCACCCTGGATCAGATGACGGTCATTGATGATGATGGCCGGCACCGAGTTGATGCCGTGTGAATGCCACAGCGCTTGGGCCTCGCGCACCTCGGCGGCATAGTCGCCCGACGCCAGCACACGGCTAGCTTCTGCAGCGTCCAAACCGACGCTCTGCGCCGCTGCGACCAGCACGGCGTGCGAGCTGGGGTCTTTGCCGTCGGTGAAATAAGCGCCCAGCAGGGCAAGCTTCAGGTCGCGTTGCATGCTGCCGCCTTGCAGCCCCGCCCAATGCAGCAGCCGATGCGCGTCGAAGGTGTTGTAGATGCGGCTGCGTTGCTCCATGCTGAAGGTGAAGCCAAGTGCCGCACCGCGTGTTTTTATAACGTCGCGTGTGCCGCGAGATTGCTCCTCCGTCGCGCCATATTTTTCC
>CANFYD010000345.1 GCA_947450745.1 Burkholderiales bacterium | reverse complement strand
GCAATCAACGGGGTGGCCAGCGCCGCCATTTGCGCGCAGGCATTGCGCACCCCGGCGTAGTCGGCCCTCACCATGCGGATCGCCGCGTCCCAAGCCCAGGCTTCGCCTTGCGACGGATCGGCTTTGACGATGGCGTCGAGGTCGGCCAGGGCGGCGTCGAACTGATGGCTGAACTGCAGCAAGACCGCACGCTGCAAGCGCACGGGCGAAGGCGGCGCGGGCAAGTCCCACCACGGTGCCAGCGCCGCTTGGGCGTAACCGACGTAGCGCGGATCGCCCTCGGCAGCCACTTCTTCGTAGTAGCGCCGCGCCAAGCGCACGGCCGCCTCGGCATCGTTCGGCTGCTCGGCCAGCGCCCGGCGCAGCTCGCGCATCTCCCGCATGCGCGGGTCGGCAGCGCGGGCCGGCAGCACCTCCAGCACCTGTTGGTCGGTGGCCGGGGTGTAGGGCGCGGCAGCCACACCAGCGGTCAAAAACTGCGTCAGCAGCACGGCAATACAAAGTGAAATGCGCAAAGGGATCTGCCGGGCCGTTGAGGTCGCTCATAGTAGCAAGCGACCCAAAAGATCTTGACTCGACGCAATCTTAAAAAGTCACGCAGAATGCACTCGGATTTGTCAACGGCCCACCAGCCTCTGCCGTTTGGGAACGAGCGGTAGAAATTGATGACCGCCGTTGCACAAAAGACCAGCCCGCGTGAAACGATTCCGAAACGATTCGTCCAGCGCCTTTTCAGCCTTCACAAGGAAAATTCATGAGCAAACTTATCTCGACCGTTCTCGTTGCCGCCTTTGCACTGACCGCTGTCAACGCCAACGCCGCCTCCCACGCTGCTGCCGCACCGATGGCAGCCGCCAGCCCAGCTGCAGCCGCCAGCATGCCTGCCAAGAAGGCCATGGAAGCCAAGAAAGAAGCCGCCGAAAAGAAGGGCGAAGCCGCCAAGAAGTAAGACCACATCGGTCCAGCACCACAGATCAGGCAGAAGCACCCGCTTCTGCCTTTTTTCATGGGCGATCGATTTGCGATCTGGCTACGACCTGATGTAGTTTTCCAACTGGGAGATCGTCTGCTCGTGGTCGGCAATGATGTCGTCCAGCAGGTCGCGGATCGAGATCATGCCCAGCACGGTGTTGCCGTCCAGCACCGGCAGGTGGCGGATCTTGCGCTCGCTCATCAGCGACATGCAGGCGCGCGTGCCGGTTTGCGGCGTCACGACCAAGACGTTGCGCGTCATGATGTCGGCCACCGTGGTCTCCTTCGAGTTGCGGCCTTGCAGCGCCACCTTGCGGGTGTAATCCCGCTCCGAAAACACCCCCACCAGTTGGTCACCGGCCATCACCATCAGCGCGCCGACCTCGTAATTGGCCAGCACTTGCAGGGCATGGAAGACGCTGTCCTCGGGTCGCACATGCCAGATGGCACCGGCGTTCGGCTTGAGAAGTGTGGCTACGGGTTTCAAGGCAATCCTCCAGTTCAAAGACAGGCCCAGCTTACCGAATCACTGGCGCGCGCGCCATGCCGGATTTCGCCCCGTCAGGCGGCCCCGACATCCGGGTAATCCTAGGGTAGTGCCTGCGAGCAGCGGCGCTTGGCTGCTGTAACAATGCGCGCTCGCCGACAGCCGCCACAAGCGGCCCTGCTGCGCTTCCCTGTCTTCCTGGATCCATCACATGATCGAACCTGCTGTTTTGCCCCTGCCGGGCCAACCTGGCGCGACCCGCGCGCACGCTGACACCCGTCAACCGGCCGGGCTGAAAGTGCTCTTCTTCACCGAGATGTGGGAGCGCTTCTCTTATTACGGCATGCGCGCGCTGCTGGTCCTCTATCTCGTCAATTCGCTCGGCTACAACCGGGAAAACGCGCTGGCGCTGTACGGCCTGTACACCGGCCTGGTCTACCTGACGCCGATGATCGGTGGCGCGTTGGCCGACAAATACCTGGGCAAACGCCGGGCGGCGGTGATTGGCGCGGCGGTCATGATGCTGGGGCATTTCGCCATGGCCTTCGAGCCGCTGCTGCATGTGGCGCTGGGCTTGTTGATCGTCGGCAACGGCTTTTTCAAGGCCAACACCACCTCGATGGTCGGCGACTTGTACGACGGCGAGCATGACCCGCGCCGCGCTGGCGGCTATTCGATCTTCTACATGGGCATCAACCTGGGTGCCTTCCTGGCCCCGGTGGTGGCCGGCACGCTGGGCGAAACGCTGGGCTGGCATTACGGCTTTGCGGCCGCCGGAGTCGGCATGGGCCTGGGCCTGATTCAACTGCTGTGGGGCCAGCGCCTACTCGGCCGCGCCGGGCTGATGCCGCATCAGTCCGACATCGGCATGGCGGACCTGCCGCGCATCTTGGGCTGGACGGGTGCCAGCGTCGCGCTGGTCTACGCCGTCATCCACGGTTGGGGCGTCATCGGCCCCTGGCATGCGGCGCTCGCCACGCCGGTCCGCGTGGCGGTCAATGTGGGCGTGATGGCGGCCATTTTGTGGCTGATTGCACGGCCCGAGAAAGACGCCAAGACCGAACCGCTGTCGCGCGCCGACATGGGCCGGGTGCTGGGCATCATCATCGTGATGTTCTTTGTCATCGCCTTCTGGACCGGCTTCGAGCAGGCCGGCGGCACGATGAGCTTGTTTGCCGACCAGCAGACCGAGCGCGAGCTGTTCGGCTTCACCGTGCCGGCCTCGCTGTTCCAGTCGATCAACCCGCTGGTGATCGTGCTGATGGCGCCGGTGTTCGCGCTGCTGTGGACGCGGCTTGATCAAAGCCGCTTCGCGCTGGCCGACACGGCCAAGATGGCCTTCGGCATGATGGTGCTGGGCCTGGGCTTTTTGGTGATGGCGCAAGCGCAAACGCTGGCCGACCTGAACGGCAAAGTCGGCGCGCAGTGGCTGGCCATCGTGTATGTGATCCACACGATGGGCGAGCTGATGCTGTCGCCGGTCGGCTTGGCAATGGTGTCGCGCATCGCGCCGACGCGGCTGGCCGCGCTGTTGATGGGCGTCTGGTTCCTGTCCTCGGCCGCTGCCAACTACCTGGCCGGCACGCTGGAGCACATGCTGGAAGGTTCGGGCATTCCGCTCTATCCCTTCCTGGCTGCGGTAGCCATCGGTGCCGGGCTGGTGTTGCTGGTGATCACGCCGCTGCTGAGCCGGCTGATGGGGCTGAGCAAAGCGGCCCGCTGACCGATGAGGCGGCGCTGGCGCCGCCCTACCTGAGCGCCAGCGGCCCGGCCACCTCGAAGCGCTGCGGCGGTTTGGCGGCACGAGCGTAGAGGCCGTCCACCTTGGGCAGGCTGGCCTGGATATCACGGATGCGGGTCGGCCCGGCCGGGTGGGTGGACAGCCATTGCGGCGGTGCGCCCTTGGCGGCCGCGCCCATTTTTTGCCACAGGCTGACGCCGGCCGCCGGGTCATAGCCGGCGCGCGCGGCCAGCTCCATGCCGACCAGATCGGCCTCGCTTTCATCCTCTCGGCTGAAGGTCAGCGTCAACAACTGCCCGCCCATATTTAGCACCGCATCGCCCACATTGCCCAGCCCCAGCAGGCTGGACAGCAAGCTGGCACCGATGCGGGTGGCCGATGTTTTGGCCATCCGTTCGCGCGCATGTTCACGCAGCGCGTGGGCGACTTCATGGCCCATGATGGTGGCCACCTCGTCATCGCTGAGCTTGAGCTTTTCGAGGATGCCGTAATAAAAGGCGATCTTGCCGCCCGGCATGCAAAACGCATTCAGCTGCGGGCTGGCGATCAGGTTGACTTCCCAGCGCCACTGCTTGGCGCGGGCGTTCCACGGTTCGGACTGCGGAATGATGCGCTTGGCAATCTCGCGCAGCCGCTGCAACTGCGGGTGATTGGCCGGTATCAGCGCACGCTGTTGCGAGGCCTGGCCCATCATCTGCTGATACTGCTGCGCGCCGGCCGTCTCCACCTGCTCGGCCGAGACCAGTTGAGTCAGCATGCTGCTCTTGCCCACGTCCACCCCGTCTCTGGCCAGCGCGGGCGCCACGGCGGCGGCCCCGAGCAGGCTGGTGAACAAACGGCGGGCGCGGCGCTGCGGCGGGCGGCAAGCGCTGTCGGCACAGCCGGGGCAGCGGCCAAAGCCATAGCTCGGGGCGCTGGGCAGGTCGGGGTTGGCGTGCGGGTCGAAATCGAAGGGCATGGCGGCAGGGGGAGGTGGGCTTCAACGCAATTTGCCATCTTGCCTGACAATGCGCGATGTCTTCAATGCCCAAGCCAAACAACGTCAGCGACGCCCTCGTCGCCCAGCAATTTCGCTCCGCTCTTGGCATGTTTGCCACTGGCGTGACCATCATCACGGCCCGCGGGCCGGATGGAAATCTGGTCGGCCTGACCGCCAACTCCTTCAACTCCGTCTCGCTGTCACCGCAATTGGTGCTGTGGAGCCTGGGCCAGAAAGCCGGCGCGATGCCGGTCTTCAGCACCGGCTCGCACTACGCGATCAACATCCTGGCCGCCGACCAGAAAGAGCTGGCGCAGCGCTTCGCCACCCGCGACATCGACCGCTTTGCCGGCGTCTCGTTCCGCGAAGGTGTCGGCGGCGCGCCGGTACTGGACGGCGTGGCGGCGGTGTTCGAGTGCTCGAACCGCAGCCAATACGAAGAGGGCGACCACGTCATCTTCGTCGGCGAGGTGGAGAGCTGCTCTTGGCGCGAAGGCGCTCAGCCGCTGATTTATCACGGCGGGCGCTACTACACCGAGCTGCCGATCTAACGCAGCAAGCGCCCTAGCGCAGCCGTCCAAGGACGCTGCGCTAGGGCGTTTTTCAAATCTGCACCCGCGTGCCCAGTTCCACCACCGCGTTGTCCGGCAAGCAGAAAAACTCGGCCACCCCGCCGGCATTGCGGCTCATGGTT
>CANFYD010000344.1 GCA_947450745.1 Burkholderiales bacterium | reverse complement strand
TTGAAGACGGCTGCTCAAGCAAGAGGTATTTGGGCATGGCCTTGAACTTCACGCCGCAGTGGTTGCAAGTGCAGCCCTCTTGGGATCTGGAGCTGCCGATGTCCATCAACTACGGCATCAGCGGCAACGCCGCCAGCAGCGGCGGCGGCAGCGAGAAGAGTGCATCCTGGGCGATCGGTGCCAAGCTGACCTTCGCCCAGCGCCATGAGTTCACCATGCGCTATGCCGACACACTGGCCAGCCCGGCAAAGTACAACGCCAGCGGCACCGCCCTGATCGGTGGGAACGGCCCGGTCGGCACGACCGACCGTGGTTGGCTCGTGGTCACCTACAAGACCGGCTTCTGACTGGGTCGCCGTGGCCAGCGGCGGCATCACAAGGAGGTGACGCTGATCTCCCACCAGGTGTTAGCCCGGCCTTGCTCAGCCCAAAAAATATCAGCCTCGGTTCAAGGCACAGACAGATGCATCACTGCATGACATCTGACTCCCGCACGACTCCGACTAAAGAAAATCATGACCAAGCCAACAGCACAACTCCCCTCACTGCTTTACCCGGGCCTACGCTGGACTACGCCGCTATTGCTGGCGGCCGCAGTTTCCGTCGCCGGCTGTGGCGGGAATGACACCGAGCCCGATCCGGTCTGCTCGAACGTGAGCATCAACGTCGATCCCGGCAAGATTTTTGGCGAATGGTGCCAGGCGGTGGGTCAATCCAAAACCAAGGTGTTGCAAGTCCTGGTGCACGGTGGCAGCTACGACCATACTTATTGGAACTTCCCCGGCTTCGACAAACGCTATTCCTACAGCGCTTACATGAACCGGGCCGGTTACGCCACGCTGGCGATTGACCAACTCGGCGTTGGCAAGAGCAGCCACCCGGCCAGCACCGAGGTCAGCTACACCGCATCAACCAAGGCCGTGTCCCAAGTGGTGGTGGCGGTCAAGGGCGGCGTGCTGGGTCAGTCGTACAGCAAAGTTGTGCTGGTGGGTCACTCCATTGGCTCGCTGCTTTCGCTTGGAGCACAAGGTCTTTATGGATCGGCCGATGGGATTCTGCTGTCGGGCTTCACTCACACGCTGGGAATGGGTCTGTTCGAGCGGCTTGGAGCCAAGGTGGTGCCAGCCCTGCAAGACCCGATCGTGATGGCAAAAAACGCCATTCCTGCGGGTGACACGGGCTACGTGAGCATCATCGGCGGGCGCTCCGTCTTCTACGATGCCGGCGACGCCGATCCGGCCGTGGTGACGGCTGACGAGAACTCGCGCAGCGAGCAGTCGGGCTCGCTCAACGCCTTCGAGGCTCTGGCGGTCAACGTCAGCGGCATCAAAACACCCGTGTTCATCGCTAACGGAGTTCTCGACATTGCCTTTTGTGCCCAGGGCAAGGCCGGAGCCACCACCGACTGCAGCAGCGCCGTCACTTTGAAGACTGCCGAACAGGCCTTCTTCACCTCGGCCACACCGCTAGAAACCTATGTGCTCCCCGGCGCGGGCCACAACCTCAACCTGACTCTGCAAGCCCAAAGTTGGTACGGTGCCGCGCTCAGCTGGTTCCAAAACCGCTACCCGGTCAACTAAAGGAATGAGACGGCAGCACTGATCGGACGCAGCACCCAGAGCGCCACGTTCACTGCGTAAAGCTCTGGTGTGCTGAGGGCGTGGACTTAGCTGAAATGGTTCTGCGCGTTCAGCACGTGTCCAACAGCTTCAGTTCGATCCGCTGGCCGTTTTCAAATTTTCTTAATGGAGGGAAACTTAGGATGCATTGCTGGCCTCATCCCCTTCGTCATTTAGGCCTTCATTCAGCGCCGTAACTGCCGTGTCGAGCATCTCGGGCGGATGACCTCGCGCGATCAGCATCTTGCGGCGGTTGTTTGAGAGCACGCCTTGATTTTGAAGCGCACTGCGCACGAGCAACACCAAGTCGTTGTTGTTCATGTCCACCGCCTCGTTGACGGCGCGGTAGGCACGGTCGAAGTTGTGCAGGAACGCGCTTTCGTCGCGTAGGTCCCGGTCCAAGGCCTCTTGGGCCATCCGAAGACCGAACTCGACGCATTCGGTTCCGTCCCAGTAGCGGTACATCTCCGGTGCGCCCTTGAAAGTCGCTTTGACCTCGTCGCCCACCAAGACGACGCTCCAGAATGCGCGCGCTTTCTTGGAAAAGGACTGCAGTGCCTGCAAGTAACCCGGCTCGTTGCGCTTCATGGCCATCGAGACCGGCAACACGAGGCCTTGGGTCAGGCGAGCGTCCTGACAAACGGCCTTGTGAAACAGGAAGCGCGACAGCCGGCCGTTGCCATCCATGAAGGGATGAGCAAACACGAAGGAAAAACTCAGCAACGATCCGCGCACCAGCGGGTCCACGCCCGACTCTCGGTGGTTCCCGAACGCCATGATCTCGTCCATCAACTGCACGTTCAGTGCGGGGGGCGGCGGGAGGTAAGTCACGCCCAACGCCCCCGGCAGGCTATTGCGTAGCCAGTTCTGGCTGGATCTGAATTCGAAAGCCCGCTCCATCGGATTCGTGAGGATCAGGTTTTGCAGCGACACCAGATAGTCCTCGGTCAGCAGTTCTGGCTCGTGGGCGCGCGCGAGCAAGGCGGCGAAGGCCTCGCGTTTGTCGTGGGTCGCAGACTCGCGCTCAATCGCGTAGGAGCTGTCGGTCTCGCTGAGGTAAGCCCATTGCACGGCGCGGTCAAGGATCGATCGATCGACACCGTCCGTGAAGGCCTTCACCTGCCCCAGAATGTCAGCTTGGAGCCCTTGCTGGATCGCAGGCGTGCGCTTGACGGTGATGCAATAGCGCGGGGAGCCTATACCGTTGAAGTCTACACGCCACCTCGTTGACCGCTCCGAGACGCCTGTGACGAACCGGGCGGAATCGAACAAAGGGACGTAACTGCCGCCGGCTTCTGGCAAATCCTGGAGCGCAGTGTCGTTGGCCAGTTCCCAGAGAAAGCCGGCCAACCTGGCGTATTGGCTTGTTGGCCTGGCGATAAACTCCTTCGCCACGGACGCGCCTGAGATATTCTGCAGCGCCAGAACAGCGATTTGCAGATTCAGATCTTCATGCTTGAGGGCGAACAACAAGTGCTCGAGCGGGTCAGCGGACGCCGGCGCGACATGCTGAGGCACCGCGATGATGCCGTCCCCGAAGGCCGTGACGCGGGTCACCCTGCCAACTTGGGCGGTGATCTCTGGCGCGAAGGCCGTCAGGCCGAGGCTTTCTCGCAGAAATTCATATCCGATGAACCGGGTGAGCATTTTTTCGTTCGAAATCCACAGAAAATTGTCTGAAAGCTCAGTTTCTCAAATATTTCTTTTTGCAGCAAGTTGCTTCTTCACTGGGGGCGCTACACGGCAACGTCGCAGGAATGCTCAGTCAGCTCAGGGCGGATCGCAGGGTGGGTTCTTTCAGACCTGCAATCTTCTGCCCTCCGCCGAAGCCGGCACCGCTGCCCAGGCAGCGACCAGCGCTCAAAGCTCAGGTGTTGCAGCCACATTAGCAGCACTCAGCGAGCCCGCAGCCTTGGCACTTTATTGTGATGTGCATCGACGACATGGGTTTTATGCCCAGGAGAAGCCTGAGAGCTTGCCGACAAATCGGCTCTGCGTGCTGCGTGGCGCCGGGCGTTGGCAACACTTGATGGGCATTTGCAGCGGCGGCCCTTGCCTGAGCTGGACCCCGCGCGACGGCGGGGCCTGACAGGAATCAGGCCGCAGTTTTGGCTGTTTCACGACGGTGCCCAATTCACGGCACGTCTTTGCACGAGCAAGCTGCTGACCTTCGGTGCAACAGCCGGCGGTGCCATTGCGGCACTGCGACAGTGTTTGCCTGCCTACATTCGCGGGGGCTGCTTCAACGCGGTGACGGATTCACTCGGGGTTGTGAATCGTAGCGGCGACACGCCCTCTAAGCATGAGCCTGACGGGCACCATCGCAATCGCTGCTGGCGAGGCTCAGCCAAGGCGGTGGTGACAACTTGAGTTGTGAACGTGAACCAAATCCTGAGCGTCTGTCGGCCCTCACCCAGCCACCTGATTCATTTATGCCCCATGATAAGTTTCATTATCATGGGTCTGAAAAAACACCGACAAGTCAGCCAGTTCCAAATCACAATCAGGTAAGTCCTTGATCCCGCTGCAGTTTTTAGCCCGCCAAATCACGGTGCAGCGATGCAGCGGCGCGACCGCCACGCCGCTTGTCAGTTCCCAGGGGCTGCGTCGCCCCTGAGCCCGTGGCCGCCGCGCTGGCGCGGGCCTGACCTCTGACGACGCAGACCTGAGACCGCAAGCTGCCATGCATTGCGCGGGTCCACTGTCCACACCCGTTGGCAGCACGGGTCGTCAGGCCTGCCCTGGATGAGGTTGACTTGCGCTTGAAATGCCCCTGATGTCGGGGCTGCGCTCATCGACGCGACGCGCGGCGCGGGACTTGCGTTTGCGTGGTGGCGGGCCGAGGGCACGAAACCGCGTCCTCGCCAGCGCATCCGTGCGGATTTACATCGCCCCCAACACCGTTTCGCCGCAGACAAGGCCATTCTTGCTGACTGCAACACGGCATTGAGATCGCCGTTCTCGGCGTTCTTGGCGTTCTCGGCGTGACGTCAGTGCGCCCGGTGTGTCGCCCTGGGGGAACGCACCGGCACCGTCCGGTCTACGCAGGAGCAAATGGATTGAAAACCTCTAGCCCCAGCGCATTGAAGTCAGCCACATTTCTCGTTGCAACCGTCAATCCGTGCACCTTCGCGGTCGCCGCAATCATTGCATCTTCATAAAGCGTATCGGACTTCCTGTGCATCAGTCGCGCCCAAGCTCTGAAGGCTGCCGCATCCATGGGCAAGACGTTATAAGCTCCGGCGAGCAACGCCAGCCATGCTTCAATTTCGTCGG
>CANFYD010000343.1 GCA_947450745.1 Burkholderiales bacterium | reverse complement strand
ATCGCTTCATTGCCGACAGCCGCGACCACGCCACCGCCGAGCGTCTGGACAACCTTGAAGATCCGTACCGCTTGTTCCGCTGCCACACCATCATGAATTGCGTCGATGTCTGCCCGAAGGGTCTGAACCCGACCAAGGCCATCGGCAAGATCAAGGAAATGATGGTGCGCCGCGCGACTTGAGCCGGTGCCCCTGGAGCCCACCTTCATGACGACTGCAGACACCCTGATCGGCGAGCGCGCAATGTCCAAGCTGCGCTGGCAGTGTCGGCGCGGCTTGCTGGAAAACGATCTCTTCATCGAGCGTTTTTTCAACCGCTACGCCAGCAGTCTGACCGAAGCGCAAGCCGATGGGCTGCGGGTGCTGATGGACTTGGCCGACAACGATTTGTTGGACTTGTTCCTGCGCCGCAAAGAGCCTGAAGGCGAGCTGGATCAGCCCAACGTTCGGGCGGTTCTGGCCTTGGTCAGAATCGTCGCCTAGCAATTCCCAAGAAATTCCCACGAAACCAAAGGATCGCTCATGACTCCGTCTGACGTCAAAGCCACACTGTCGTTCTCCGATGGCAGCCCCAATATTGACCTGCCCATCTACAAGGGCTCGGTCGGTCCGGATGTCATCGACATCCGCAAGCTCTACGCCCAGACGGGCAAGTTCACTTACGACCCGGGCTTCTTGTCGACAGCTTCCTGCAATTCGTCCATCACCTATATCGACGGTGACAAGGGTGAGCTGCTGTATCGCGGCTACCCGATCGAGCAACTCGCTACCAACTGCGACTTCCTCGACACCTGCCATTTGTTGCTGTACGGAGAGCTGCCGAACGCCCAAAAGAAGGCTGACTTTGACAAGCTGGTGACCAATCACACGATGGTCAACGAGCAGATGCAGTTCTTCTTGCGCGGTTTCCGTCGCGACGCACATCCGATGGCGGTCATGACCGGCCTGGTGGGCGGCATGTCGGCCTTCTATCACGACAGCACCGACATCAACAATCCGGAGCACCGCGAAATCGCCGCGATCCGCCTGATTGCCAAGATGCCGACGCTGGTGGCGATGGCTTACAAATACTCGATCGGCCAGCCGCTGATCTACCCGCGCAACGACCTGGGCTACACCGCAAACTTCATGCACATGATGTTCGCCACGCCGTGCGAGAAGTACGAGCCCAATGAGGTGCTGGTGCGCGCGATGGACCGCATCTTCATTTTGCACGCCGACCACGAGCAAAACGCCTCGACTTCGACCGTGCGCCTGTGCGGCTCGTCGGGCACCAACCCGTTTGCAGCCATCGCCGCCGGCGTGGCTTGCCTGTGGGGCCCCGCTCACGGCGGCGCCAACGAAGCTGCGCTGAACATGTTGGAAGAGATCCAGCGCAATGGCGGCGTCGAGAAGGTCGGCGAGTTCATCAAGCAGGTCAAAGACAAGAACTCCAACGTTAAGTTGATGGGTTTTGGTCACCGCGTCTACAAGAACTACGACCCGCGTGCCAAGTTGATGCGCGAAACCTGCCACGAAGTGTTGAATGCACTGGGCCTGCACGACGATCCGTTGTTCAAGCTGGCGATGGCGCTGGAAAAAATTGCGTTGGAAGACGAGTACTTCGTGGCCCGCAAGCTCTACCCGAACGTGGACTTCTACTCGGGCATCGTGCAACGCGCCATCGGTATTCCGGTCAATCTGTTCACCGCCATCTTCGCGCTGGCACGCACGGTCGGCTGGATCGCCCAGTTGAACGAAATGATCGGCGATCCGGAGTACAAGATCGGCCGTCCGCGTCAACTCTTCGTCGGTTCGAACTCCCGCGACGTCAAGCCGCTCGCACAGCGCTGATCGCAGTGCGCCGGCCCGTTGGGCCGGCGCACTGACGCAGGTTTCTACTTGCTGAGCAGTTCACAAAACCCCCGCGAACTGCCACAGTTGCGGGGGTTTTTCACGTCTGCGCAGCGGCACCATTCCGGTCGCGTCGGGCGGCCATTCGAATTTGCGCAAATTCTTGTTGGGCGACAAATTTTTCGGAAACGATCGGCTATGCTGCGCGCTGTTAGCAAACGTTTGCTTTCCCGTTCGCTTGCTCCTTCGTTCGTTTGGTGGCTCGGCGGGCCTGCCTTCAATCAGCCACCGCGCCTGCCTTCATCCACCCAGTCCAATCCAGATTTCGTGAGCACGATCAAAGATGTTGCAGCCCTGGCGGGGGTGTCCTTCACCACCGTCTCCCATGTCCTGAACGACACCCGGCCGGTCAGCGCCGATGCGCGGCGGCGCGTCTTGGCGGCGGTCGAGCAAATCGGCTATTTGCCCAGTGCGGTGGCCCGTTCGCTGCGCAAGAGCGAGACCAAAATCATCGGCGTGCTGGTGCCCAATGTCCGCAACCCCTTTTTTGCGGAGCTGGTCTGCGGTGTCGAAGAATGCTGCCGCTTGGCTGGGTTTTCGGTCTTCTTGTGCAACTCGGACAACGACCCCAAGCGCCAGCAGCAATACATGCGCACTTTGCTTGAGAAACGCGTGGATGGCCTGCTGTTGTCTTCGGCCGGTGACGACGAAGCGCTGGCCCGCATCTTCAAGCTGGCCAGCGTGCCGTCGGTCACGGTCGACCGCTTGGTGCCGGGCGTCAGCGCCGACCGTGTCAGCGTGCACAACCAGCAGGGTGCCTACACCGCCGTGCTGCATTTGCTGGAACTCGGCCACCGCCGCATTGCCTGCATCAGCGGGCCGGCCGAGTTCGAAGTCGCGCGCGAGCGCATCGAAGGCTGGCGTCGGGCCTTGCAGAGTTACGGCATTGCGCCCGATGAACAACTGATCATCGAGAGCGATTTCAGCAGCCCCGGCGGCTATGAGGCGGTGCGCCGTTTGCTGCTGGGTCAAGCCGCCCAGGCGTTGGCAGTACCCGCTGCGCCGCCCGTCACCGCCGTATTCGCCAGCAACGACGTGATGGCGGTCGGAGCCTTGCGCGCCGCCGCCGAGTTGGGGGTGAGGGTGCCGCAGCAGCTGTCGGTGGTCGGCTTTGATGACATCGAGCTGAGCCGCTACGTGTTCCCGGCGCTGACGACGGTGGGCTGCTCGATTCAGCAACTCGGCATCGAGGCCGGCAAGGTGCTGATCGAGCGGATCGAAAACCCCGGCGCACCGATCAAGGAAGTCTTGTTGACTCCCCGACTGGTGGTGCGCGAGAGCAGCGCGCCGCCGCAAGCAAGCAATTAAGCAAGCAGGGGACCGAATGATTGAACAAAGCCAGAGAGCAGACTTCAAAATGCAGCAGAAAACAGCGGACTTTCGCGTCACCCAGAACAACGTGGTCGTGGTGGGCAGTCTGAACATGGACATGGTGGCCCACTCAATGCGTTTGCCCGCGCCGGGTGAAACGCTGGTCGGCGACAGCTTTGTGATGGCGCCTGGCGGCAAGGGTGCCAATCAGGCCGTGGCTGCTGCCCGCTTGGGCGCGCGCGTGGCCTTCATTTCGCGGGTGGGTACGCGTCGGCATGGCCTCGACTTGTTGCAGGCGCTCGAAGACGAGGGCATCACGTGCACCGGCGTCGTCTGTGACGCGTCGGCGTTGCCCGGCATTGCCGTCATCATGGTGGCCAGCCAGGGCGGTGAAAACTCCATCGTCTACGTGCCGGGCAGCAATGCCCAGTTGACCGCTGCGGATGTGGAAGGCAGCGCAGCCGACCTGCAGGCGGCGGCCGTGGTGGTGGCGCAGCTGGAGGTGCCGGTCGCGGCGATTTTGCGCGCCTTCGAGTTGGCCCGCAGTGCTCATGCCATCACCGTGCTGAACGCCGCTCCCGCCCTGCCTGTGCCCGACTGCCTGCTGGCGCTGACCGATTGGCTGGTGGTGAATGAAACCGAGGCCGCTCAGTTGGCCGCTTTGCCCTGCACCAACTTGGCTGAAATCACCCAGGCCGCACAGGCGCTGCTGCGCCGTGGCCCGCGCCGGGTGCTGGTGACGATGGGGGCTGGCGGTGTCCTCCTGTGTGATGCGCAGGCCACCGTCCACCTGGGGACGCAGCCGGTCGTGGCGGTAGATACTGTCGGCGCTGGGGACACTTTTGTTGGTGGCTTGGCCAGTGGTTTGGCCGAAGGGCTGTGTGCGGCCGAGGCGGTGCGCTTGGGGCAGGCGGCGGCGGCTATCGCGGTCGGCCGCAGTGGTGTGCAAAGCGCGATGCCGCTGCGCATCGAACTGGGCTCCGACTTTGCCCAGATCGCACCTTCGGCCTGAGCGGCCTCCCAGCACGCCGACTCAAGCTTCCTCACTCAGGATTTTGTTGATGAACTCATCCCGCCCCCAAGCCCATTTTTCGCCGCCGGTCCAGGTCATTTTCGATACCGATCCGGGCATCGACGATGCGATGGCGCTGTTCCTGCTGGCGCGCCACCCGAGCTTGCGCCTGCGCGCCGTCACCAGCGTGTTCGGTAACGGCTCGCTGGCCGTGACCACCGCCAATGCGCAGGCGTTGTGCAGCTTTTTTGGCCAGCAAGTGCCTGTTGCCGCCGGTGCTGCCGGCCCGTTGCATGCCCACGCCGAGCGCGAGTTTTCGGTGCATGTGCACGGCGACGACGGCTTGGGCGGCATGGCTGCTGTGGCCGCCGCCGCCTTGCCCGCTGGCGTACCGGTGGCGGCTCTCGACCCCAGGCCCGCCTATCAACTGATCTGCGACATGGTCAATGCCGAGCCCGGTGCCATCACCTTGATCGCCGTTGGGCCGCTGACCAACCTGGCACTCGCTTTGCGCCACGACCCCAGCACTGCCGCCAAGGTGCATCAGGTGATCGTGATGGGCGGTGCGTTCGGTATCCGCGGCCACAGCGGCAACGTCACGCCGGTGGCCGAAGCCAATGTCATCAACGACCCCGAAAGCGCCGATCTGGTGTTCACCGCCGACTGGCCGGTCGTCATCGTCGGCCT
>CANFYD010000342.1 GCA_947450745.1 Burkholderiales bacterium | reverse complement strand
GGACACTGCGGGCGTGAAACGCTTCGTCGATGACATCGCCGAGCAATGGGGCGGTGTCGATGTGTTGATCAACAATGCCGGCCAAGGCCGCAGTGGCAATATCGACACGCTGACGCCAGAGGAAATCCTGGAGCACGCCAACGTGCTGCAAATGGGCCACTTCCGCTTCGTGCAGGCGGTAGTGCCGCATATGCGCAAGCAGCGCTGGGGCCGCATCGTCGAGATCAACGCGATGGCCGGTGCCTACCCGACGCCGGACGGCATCCCGTCGGTCATCAATCGGGCTTCGTGCATCGCGCTGTCAAAAACGCTGGGTATGTCGCTGCCCAAGGACAACATCCTGGTCAACACGCTGAATATGGGATGGATCGACACCGGGCAGTGGGATCGCCATTACAAAGAAATGCCGGCCGGCAGCTGCAGCCGTGAAGAATTCGACCAGATGGTGCTCAAAGTCGTGCCCTTGGGCCGCTTCGGCAAACCGGAGGATGTGGCTGGCATGGCCTTGTTCCTCTCCAGCGAATACGCCAGCTTCATCAGCGCGGCCTCGATCGATATTGCCGGCGGCATGCAAGGCCAAATTGCTTATTACCCCACCCTGAAGCGCGACTTCAACGAAGCGATGAAGGCTCGTATTGCCGCCCGCGCCGCATGAATCCAAGGGCCAAATAGTTCAATTCAGCCAGCGAGCCAATCAGCCATGAATCTGCAAGACAAAGTCATCATCATCACCGGCGCTTCATCAGGTATTGGTGAAGCGATCGCCCGCGAGCTGAGCGCCGCCGGTGCCAAGCTTGTCATCACCGCACGCCGCCAGGAACGACTGCAAACGTTGGCGGATAGCTTGCCCGGCGAAAGCGCCCTGCTTTGCGCTCCGATTGAAGACTCCTCCACGCCTGGGCGACTGTTGGAACTCGCACTTGAGCGCTTTGGCCGCGTCGACGCCGTCATCAACAACGCCGGCATCTTCGTCGCCGGTTCGGTAGACACGATGGACCTCGACGCCATGTCGCAAATGGTGCGCGTCAACTTCGACGCAGTCGTGCGCTCGTCCTATGTCTTTGGCCGTGAGTTCAAGCGGCAAGGCTCAGGTGCCATCATCAATGTCTCTAGTATTGCGGCCTACTTGAGCTCCTCGTCGGTTGGCGTATACAGCGGCCTGAAACACGCATTGGAAATTTTCACCTCCAACTTGCGGGTTGAATTGGCAAAGAGCGGTGTGCGAGTTGGCAGCATTGCGCCGGGCACAACCGAAACCGAAATCTTCGACCACATGCGCACCGAAGGCGCACCGGTACGCGCTGACCAAACGCCGCCACTAGAGGCAGCCGACATCGCTCACGCCGTGCGATTCATGCTGGAACAGCCGGACCGCGCCAACATTGCCAAGATACTGCTCGTCTCAGCCAAAGAATCAGTTTGATTTGAGTTGGAATACGGCAAAAAAATGCCACTCAACGTTGACAGTGAATTGAAAAAATCAATATCTACCTACAAATATCAAAATTCGCCGGATATGGGTTTAACCTGAAGTTCCCCACGATTTCCCCCAACTAGGCGGCCTGTTCTCTCTATGAGACAGGCTGCTTTTCTTTGCTCGATCGCCTTTAATTTGTACCCATGTAAATGACTTGAAATTCTCTTGCAAATGAACTATCAATGTCACCATGCACATCGACTTCATCCCAAATCGCGGCTCCGCCCCCACCGTTTTGCTGCGGGAATCGTTCCGCGAGGGCGCCAGAGTTTGCAAGCGCACGCTCGCTAATCTCTCCAGCCTGTCCGCCTCGCAAATCGCAATCATTCGCGCCGCCTTGCGCGGCGAGCCGATGGCTCCCGTCTCCCAGACCTTCGAGATCACGCGCTCACGCCCCCACGGCCACGTGCAGGCGGTGGCTCTGGCGATGCGCCGGTTGGGCATGTCAGCGCTGTTGGGCGTCCGGTCCTGCCCTGAACGAGAGCGGGTGCTGGCCCTGATCGCCGCGCGCATCATCGAGCCTTGCCCGAAGCTGGCCACGGCGCGTTGGTGGCACGCCAGCACCCTGGCCGAGGACTTCGGCGTGGCGGATGCCGATGAGGACGATCTGTACGCCGCCATGGACTGGTTGCTTGAGCGCCAGGATGCGATCCAGAAGAAGCTGGCGGGCCGGCATTTGCAGGAGGACGGCTTGGTGCTGTATGACCTGTCGTCGAGCTACTTCGAGGGCGTCACCTGCCCGCTGGCGCGCCGGGGCTACAGCCGCGACGGCAAGCGCGGCAGCTTGCAGGTCAACTACGGGCTGTTGGCGGACGCGCGTGGCTGCCCGGTGGCCGTGTCGGTGCACGCGGGCAACACGTCAGACAGCCTGACCTTCATGCCCGCAGTGCACCAGCTGCGTGATCAGTTGGGCGTGCAGCGTGTGGTGATGGTGGGTGACTGCGGCATGGTGTCCGCCAAGGCGATTGCCGAGTTGCGCGAGATGGACGGCATGGGCTGGATCACGGCGCTCAAGAGCGTGTCGATCCGCGCGTTGGTGGAGGGCGGGGTCTTGCAGATGGACTTGTTCGATGAGCACAATCTGCTGGAGTTCAGCTCGCCCGCCGACTACCCAGACTACCCCGGCGAGCGCCTGGTGGCGTGCCGCAATCTGGCGCTCGCCCAGCTGCGCGCCCACAAGCGAGAGGATCTGCTGGCCGCCACCGAGCGCAGCCTGGACAAGATCCGGGCGCGCGTGGAGGCGGGCCGGCTTACCGGGGCCGACGAGATCGGCCTGCGTGTGGGCCAAGTGATCAACCAATACCAAGTGGCCAAGCACTTCGAGCTGAGCATCACGCAGACGACGCTCAGCTGGAGCCGCAGGGCCGACGCCATCGCTGCGGAGGCCGCGCTGGACGGGCTGTACATCATCCGCACCTCGCTGAAGACCGAGCAGATGGATGCGCCGCAATGCGTGCGCAGCTACAAGTCGCTGGCGCAGGTGGAGCGGGCCTTTCGTTCGATCAAGACGATGGACTTGAAGGTGCGCCCCATCCACCACCGGCTGGAAAACCGAGTGCGGGCGCACATCTTTTTGTGCATGCTGGCCTACTACGTCGAGTGGCACATGCGCGAGGCTTGGCGCGAGCTGATGTTTGCCGACACCGAGCAAGAGAGCAAGGCCACACGCGACCCGGTGGCCCCGGCCAAGCGCAGCGACTCGGCCCAAGCGAAGGCCACCACGCACCACCTGCCCGACGGAGCGCCGGCGCACAGTTGGCGCACCCTGATGCAAGAGCTCGCCACGCTGGCGAGCAACACCTGTCGCGCGCCCAACGCCGGGCCGGACGCCGCCAGCTTCGAGATCACCACGCAAGCCAATGCAACCCAACAAAAGGCCCTCGACCTCATCCAAGCCATCCACTTGTAGACAGCCGCCTCACCGCTGATTCAAGATAAGTGGTTGAATCAGAATAGAAATTCGTCTTTTAGGTCGGGGAACTTCAGGTTAGGCTTTAGACCTTTTGAAAGTAGCATGTCGAAAACAGAAAAACAACCCTATCGAGACAAAAAAATCGTCTCACTCAGGCGACCCGTTTGGGTACACCTCAGCCAGGCACTCAATTGCCTTGAAGCGAGAAGGCTGGGCTTGTTGGCGAGATACAATGTATCTCAAATCTAAGAGGAGGCCACCATGGCTACAACGACGATGGTCCACGTTCGGGTGGACGAACAGATCAAGGCGCAGGCTACCGAGACGCTAGCGGCGATGGGTCTGTCCCTGTCTGACGCCGTGCGTGTGTTCCTGGTGCGTGTGGTCGCTGACCGGCAATTGCCTTTTGCCCTGAGAGCGCCCAACGCCGAAACCCGCGTGGCGATGGCCGAGGCCGACGAGATTGCGAGCGCACATCGCGCTCGCTTTGGCAGTGCGGCCGAACTGTTTGAAGACCTTGAAAAGAACACCGGCCAGTAAGCGCGCCCCGCTGCCGCGAGCGGCGGACTACGCCCGGTCGTTCCTGAAAGACTGGGAGCGCTTGAGTCGGGCAGGTCGCTACGACATGAACCGGCTCAAGGAGGCGATGCTGCTGTTGATCGCCAACGACGCGCCGCTGGGTCCCGAATGGCTCGATCACCCGCTGGGTGGCAACTGGACAGGCTATCGCGAGTGCCATATTGGGGGTGACTTTTTGCTGGCCTACAAGCTCGACGACAGTGCAAAGCACACCTTGGTTGTCTTTGTGCGCGCAGGAACACAAGCCGATCTGTTCGAATAACGAGCAAGTAGGCATGAGCCTGGGCAAGTTGAACGCATGCTTTTCATTTGCAAACAGCGTGAGTCGGCGGCAATAAAATGCAAGCCCGCGCCGTCGATTGCAAGCTCATTTGCAGATAGCGTGAGCACGGACACCCCGTCATTTGCAGTTAATTTGAGCCGGAATTAGCGTTGAATGCGAGCACGGCCGGTTTCAAACGCGAGCCGCTACAGCTAAGACTGTCAAGCAGTTGAGCCGGACGGAGCTTGCCATGGTGGGCTAGCCCAACATGGCAATGGTCCGCATGCATCCGGCCAAGCTCACCCTTCAGGCGTGTTGCAACTGACAGGCCTCCTCATTGGGCAGAGATTGCATTCGACGCCTTGCCGTAGTACCTGAAGGTGTCTTGTGGTCATGGCGGACAACAAGCACGTCGCAAGCGGCAAAGCTGACGATTCGCCTTGCGCTGCTGCCCCATAGGAAGTCGGCCAACACAGAGTTCTTTTGCTTGACAACGATGACCAAATCCATCCACAAGAGCAAACACAACGCCACCTCAGCAGGAAAACTGTTTGATCGCACTGGCGACGGCACACCAAGCTACGATTTCCCATGTTCTTGGGCAATCAAACGATGAATCGTGACGAGGCGGGGGTCTCGGAGCGCTTTGGCGTCGGATCGCGTTGAAAGTGCAATTCAG
>CANFYD010000341.1 GCA_947450745.1 Burkholderiales bacterium | reverse complement strand
TGCCGGCAGACTGATATTTAGCCGCACTGGGCTGGTGTCGATACGAGTCAGATCAACGTCCGCCAGCAGCCATATTCCACCTTCGAATTGAGGGTCGGCGGCAAGCACTTGCAGCGCGGTGGGCAAGGGCACGGCCTGCGCACCCTCTCCATGGAAGTGAGCTTGCACGGCCTCTTGAATCGCTGCAGGCAGATCGGCCCAGTCGTCAGCGGCAGCGAAGCAGCCGGGAAAGTCCGGGAAGGTCACACCGTGCGCGTGTTTATCGTCGCCGGTATGCACATAAACGGGGTAGAGCATCTCATCACTCCCTGGGTGGGCGGCACTCAAAGACCGGCTTGCTTGAGGATGTCACGCATAGTAGGCAGCGGCAGGACTTTCTTGGGAAGCGGGATATCTTGTATACGCCGAAGTTCAGTATCTGCGTCATCTGCGGATGAGTTCCCGGACTGCTGCCCCGGTCGACTGCGCCGCAAGCCTGCCGTCATGAGTCCTTATCCGCAGATGACGCAGATGGGCACAGATGGAAAACAAAGCGTTTGCGCAGGGAGAACGGGCTCTACCCGAACAGTTTTCGGTTTAAGCGCTCAACCCGCCCGCTTCGCCAGCAACGCCCGCCCAACGCGCGACACCGGCTGGCGGCCCAGGGCGTCGGAGATGAAGAGGCCGGCGTCGACCAGCTTGTCGATGTCGATGCCGGTTTCGATGCCCAGACCGTTCAGCAGGAAGACCACGTCTTCGGTCGCCACGTTGCCGGTCGCGCCCTTGGCATAGGGGCAGCCGCCCAGGCCGGCGACGCTGGCGTCGAAGGTGTGGACGCCGATCTCCAGGCAGGCGTAGATGTTGGTCAGCGCCTGGCCGTAGGTGTCGTGGAAATGGCCGCTCACTTGATCCAGCGGGTAGTGCTTCAGGGCGCGCTCCATGGCTGCTTGAATCTTCTTCGGCGTGCCCACGCCGATGGTGTCGGCAATGCCCAGGTGATCAACGCCGATCGCCTTCATCAGCCGGGCGACGCGCTCCACTTCGTCCGGCGACACCTCGCCCTGGTAGGGGCAACCCACCGCGCAAGACAAAGCGCCGCGCACCTTGATACCGGCGGCGTGGGCAGCGGCCACCACCGGGGCAAAGCGCTCGATGCTTTCGGCGATGCTGCAGTTGATGTTTTTCTGGCTGAAGGCCTCGCTGGCCGCAGCGAAGACGACGATCTCGTCCGGGTGAGTCGGCAAGGCCGCTTGCAGCCCCTGCATATTCGGCGTCAGCACCGAATAGCGCACGCCGGGCAGGCGCTGGATGGCGGCCATCACGGCCAAGTTGTCGGCCATTTGCGGCACCCACTTGGGCGAGACAAAGCTGGTGACCTCGATCTCCTTCAGCCCGGCCGCTTGCAGCAGGGCGACCATTTGCGCTTTGTGCGCGGTGGAAACCGGCAGCTTCTCGTTTTGCAAACCGTCGCGTGGGCCGACTTCGACCAGGGTGACGTGGGTGGGCAAGGTCATGATGACTCCCTTCAGCTCAGTGATTACGAACTCAACGCTTGCGGGCTCACCGCTTGCAAGCGCAGCAATTCAGCACCGTCACCGACCTGATCGCCGACGGCAAACAGCAGCTCGGCCACCACACCGTCGCGCGGCGCGCTGATCGTGTGTTCCATCTTCATCGCTTCCATCACCGCCAGCGGCTGGCCCTTGGTGATGGTGTCGCCGACCTGGGCCAAAAAGCTCACCAGCTTGCCCGGCATCGGCGCGGTCAGGCGGCCGCCCTCGACCGCACCGTCACCGGCGTGGGCCAGCACGTCGATGTGGGTGACCAAGCTGCTGCCCTGCGGCGCAAACACGGCAATCGTTTCGCCCTGGCTGTAGGTCTTGACCAGCACCCGACGTTGCGCCAAACCGGTGCCCAGCAGCAGTTCATGCGACTCCTGGCTGGACGAGTTGACGGCAAAGCTGATTGCCTCTCCGCCGACGGTCAGCTGCATGCCACCCTGGTGGTGACGCGACAGCAGCACCTCGTGAGGGTTGCCGGCAATTTCCAGATCGAAGCGGCGAGCCGACGCGCCATACATGCGCCAACCGTCGCGGTGGCTCCACGGGTCGCTGGTCTGCAAGCGCGCCTCGGTCGCCAGCGTGTGGGCCACCACGGCAGCGGCGCTGATTTCCAGCGGCAGGCCGGGCTGCTCGAACAAGGCGGCATGCTCGCGCTCGATCAAGGCCGTGTCGAGCTCGGCGGTGGCGAACGAGTGCGTCGCGGCGCAGCGGCGCAAAAAGGCGACGTTGGTCTGCAGCCCGACGATGTGGGTGTCGCGCAGCGCGGCGTCGAGCCGGGCCAAGGCCTGCGCTCGGTCTTCGCCCCAGACGATCACCTTGGCGACCATCGAGTCGTAATAAGGGCTGATGGCATCGCCCTCGCCCACGCCGGAGTCGATGCGCAAATTGCCGCGCTCGAACGCCACATGCTCGGGCCAGCGTGCCACATGCAGGGCACCGGTGGCGGGCAGGAAGTTGGCGTCCGGGTTCTCGGCGCAGATGCGCGCCTCAATCGCGTGGCCGTGCATGCGCAGCTCGTCTTGCTTCAGCGGCAGCGGTTCGCCGGACGCCACGCGCAATTGCCACTCGACCATATCCAGGCCGGTGATCGCCTCCGTCACCGGATGCTCGACCTGCAACCGGGTGTTCATCTCCATGAAATAAAACCGGCCATCCTGTTCGCAAATGAACTCGACCGTACCGGCACCGGCGTAGCCGACGGCCTTGGCCGCCGCTACGGCAGCGCCACCCATTTGCGCACGGCGTTCGGCCGTCATGCCGGGCGCGGGGGCTTCTTCCAGCACCTTTTGGTGGCGGCGCTGCACCGAGCAGTCGCGCTCGAACAAGTAGACGCAATCACCGAAGTTGTCGCCGAACACTTGAATTTCAATGTGGCGCGGGCGCTGCACATAACGCTCGATCAGCACCGCGTCGTTGCCAAAGCTGTTGATCGCCTCGCGCTTGCAAGACGCCAGCGCCGCGTCGAACTCGTCCGCCTCGTAAACCGCCCGCATGCCCTTGCCGCCGCCGCCGGCGCTGGCTTTGATCAGCACCGGGTAACCGATGCGCTGGGCCTCGGCCCGCAGCAGCGCCGGGTCCTGGTCGGCACCGTGGTAACCGGGCACCAAGGGCACGCCGGCCGCGTCCATCAAGCGCTTGGACTCGGCCTTCAAACCCATCGCCTGAATGGCCGCAGCGGACGGGCCGATGAAGACCAGGCCAACTGCCGTGCAAGCACGCGCGAACTCTTCGTTCTCGCTCAAGAAGCCGTAACCCGGGTGGATCGCCTCGGCACCCGTCGCCAACGCGGCGTCGATGATGCGTTGCCACTGCAAATAGGAGTCGCGCGGTGCCGGGCCGCCGATCAACACCGCCTCGTCGCAAGCCCGCACATGGCGAGCGCTGGTGTCGGCGTCGGAGTACACCGCGACCGTCTTGACACCCATGCGCCGGGCCGTCGCCGCCACGCGGCAGGCGATTTCACCTCGGTTGGCAATCAGGATCTTCTTGAACATCGCGTGTCTCCAATATGTTTTAAACGGCAAGTTGGAGCGCGCTCACGCCGCCCCAACGGAATTCAACGTGCAGGTCGTCAATGCGCCGTGCAAGCCTTGGCCTGATCACCCGCAGCCTGTGGCACCAGGTTCGCCTCGGTGGCGCAGCGCATGCCCAAACGGTCGAGCAGCTTGCGGTCGGCTTCGGCTTGCGGGTTGCTCGTGGTCAGCAGCTTGTCGCCGTAGAACATCGAGTTGGCACCGGCCAGGAAGCACAGCGCTTGCATGCTTTCGGGCATTTCTTCGCGCCCGGCGGACAAGCGCACCATCGCGCGCGGCATGGTGATGCGGGCCACCGCAATCGAGCGGATGAACTCGAACGGGTCCAACGCTTCGGCGTCGGCCAGCGGCGTGCCTTCGACCTTGACCAGGTTGTTGATCGGCACCGACTCCGGGTAGGGGTTCAGGTTGGCCAGTTGCACGATCAAGCCGGCGCGCTGGCGGCGGGTTTCGCCCAGGCCCACGATGCCGCCGGAACACACTTTCAGGCCCACCGTGCGGACGCGGTCCAGCGTGTCGAGGCGGTCTTGATAAGTGCGGGTGGTGATGATCTGACCGTAGAACTCGGGCGCGGTGTCGAGGTTGTGGTTGTAGTAATCGAGGCCCGCGTCACGCAGTTGTTCGGCTTGGCCATCGGCCAGCATGCCGGCGGTCAGACAAGTTTCCAGGCCCATCGCCTTGACTTCCTTGACCATCTCGCCAATCGCTTCCAGGTGGCGCGGTTTGGGCGAGCGCCAGGCCGCACCCATGCAAAAGCGTGTCGCGCCGTTGGCCTTGGCCGCGCGAGCGGCTTCCAGCACTTCTTGCAACGGAATCAGCTTTTCGGCTTTCAGTCCGGTGTCGAAGTGGACCGATTGCGGGCAATAAGCGCAGTCTTCCTCGCAGCCGCCGGTCTTGATCGACAGCAGCGTGGACAGTTGCACCGCGTTGGCATCGAAATGCTCGCGGTGCACGGTTTGGGCGCGGAACATCAGGTCGTTGAACGGCAGGTCGAACAGGGCCGTCACCTCGTTGACGGTCCAGGGCTTGTTGTTGAGCCGGTCGGCGTCGGAGGTGGGAGTCAAGGTCTGGATTTGGTTCATAACGAATGCTCTTGGTTCAAATAGGTGTCCAGCAACAGTGGCTGGTTCAAATAAGGGGCCACGGCGGCCGGCGTCGGGTCGGGCAGGCGAGGCACATGACCCCAGCAAGCGGCGGCCAGCCCCTCGGCCAGGGCTGCCAGATTGTCCGGCACGTGGGGCAGGCTCGGATCGACCTGGTTGGCGACCCAGCCGACCAGCTTCAAACCGCGGGCGCGTATCGCCTCGGCCGTCAGCAAGGCGGGGTTGATGCAGCCC
>CANFYD010000340.1 GCA_947450745.1 Burkholderiales bacterium | reverse complement strand
TGTGGTATTCGGCCAGACCGGCAGCAGCGAAGTCGACCTGAGCGCCGTCGCTGCAGGTGCCGGCGGCTTCGTGATCAACGGCGAATGCGCGTACGACTACAGCGGCAAGAGCGTGGCGGGCGCGGGGGATGTAAACGGCGATGGCCTGGCCGACCTGATCGTCGGGGCGAGGGGCAGCGACCCCGCGGCCGGTGACTTTGCCGGGCGTAGCTACGTGATCTTTGGCAGCACGACGGGGGCGTTCAGCCAGACGGCGGTGGACTTCCTCGGCGATAGCAGCGACAACGTGCTGACCGGCAGCGTTGAAGGCCAGAATCTGGTGGGCGGCGCCGGTAACGACACGCTGACCGGTTTTGGCGGCGCTGATGTGCTGATGGGTGGTGCTGGCGATGACCGTATCGTCATCAACGCCAGCAACGTCACCGCGCTGCAGTCGGCCTTTGGTGCGGGCGGCAACACCAGCCAGCTCGCAAGGGTGGACGGCGGCGGTGGTATGGACACGCTGGCATTGCAAGGTGCTGGCCTCACGCTGGACCTGAGCTTGATCGCCAACCAAGGGGGGGGGCTGGGCAGCAGCAGCTCGCGGATCGAAAGCATCGAGCGCATCGACCTGACCGGCAGCGGTAACAACACGTTGATCCTGGGCTACCAGGACGTGCTGGACATGGCAGGCAGCAACCTGATCAACAGCACGACGCAAAGCTCGCAAGGCTGGACCAACGGGACTTACAGCTTTGCGGCTGAAGAGGGCCGCCACCAGGTGGTTATCGCCGGCAACAGCGGTGACGCGGTGACGGTGAACGGCGGCAACTGGACGCTGATGGGCACGGTGACGGACGGGAACGCAGACAGTTACAGCGTCTACAACAGCGACAGCGGCCTGGCCCAGGTGCTGCTGGCCGATGCGCTGACGCAGGCGGTGCAGATGGCACCTCCTCCGGTCAATCTCAGCACGATTGCGGCGGGGATCGGCGGCTTCGTGATCAACGGTCAGTGTGCGGGTGACCACAGCGGCATCAGCGTGGCGAGCGCAGGAGATGTCAACGGCGACGGCCTGGCCGACCTGATCGTCGGGGCGAATTTCAGCTGGCCGGACGCCGCCGGCGACGCTGCCGGGCGCAGCTATGTGGTGTTCGGCCGCACAGGCACCAGCCCGATTGATCTGAGTGCGGTTGAGGCGGGGACCGGCGGCTTTGTGATCAACGGCCAATGCGAGAGCGACCATAGCGGCTTCAGCGTGGCGAGCGCGGGGGACGTGAACGGCGACGGCCTGGCCGACCTGATCGTCGGGGCGCCCTACAGCCACACCGCTGTCGGCCCTGTTGCCGGGCGCAGCTATGTGGTGTTCGGCCAGACCGGCAACAGCGCGATTGATCTGAGCGCAATCGATGCGGGGACCGGCGGCTTCGCGATCAAGGGCCAGTTCTTGTATGACCAGAGCGGTTTCAGCGTCGCAAGCGCCGGCGATGTGAACGGCGACGGCCTGGCCGACCTGGTTGTCGGCGCGAGGTACAGCGACCCCGCTGGCGGCGACGCTGCCGGGCGCAGCTATGTGGTGTTTGGCCACACAGGCACCACGGCCATTGATCTGAGCGCGGTTGCGTTGGGCAACGGCGGCTTCGTCATCAACGGGCAGTTCAGTGCGGACCAGAGCGGCTTCAGCGTCGCAAGCGCCGGCGATGTCAACGGTGACGGCTTGGCCGACCTGATCGTCGGTGCGAAAGCCAGCGACCCTGCTGCCGGCGACAGTGCCGGGCGCAGCTATGTGGTGTTCGGCCAGACCGGCAATAGCCCGGTTGATCTGAGCGCCATCGCGGCGGAGACCGGTCAGGGCTTCGTGATCAACGGCCAGTGCGCGGGCGACCAGAGCGGCTGGAGCGTGGCGAGTGCGGGGGACGTCAACGGTGACGGCCTGGCCGATTTGATTGTTGGGGCCGTCGAGAGCGACCCTGTCACCGGCGACAACGCCGGCCGCAGCTATGTGGTGTTCGGCCAGACCGGCAACAGCGCGATTGATCTGAGCGCCATCGCGGCGGATACCGGTCAGGGCTTTGTCATCAACGGCCAGTGCGCAGGCGACACCAGCGGCATCAGTGTGGCGAGCGCGGGGGACGTGAATGGCGACGGCTTGGCCGACCTGATCGTCGGTGCGGCTTTCAGCGACCCGGCTGCTGGCGACGTTGCCGGGCGCAGCTATGTGGTGTTCGGCCATACCGGCGGAGCTCCGGTCGACCTGAGCGCTGTTGCAGTAGGCAGCGGCGGTTTCGTCATCAACGGCCAGGGCTCGGGGGACTTCAGCGGCACCAGCGTGGCGAGCGCAGGTGATGTGAATGGCGACGGCTTGGCTGACCTGATCGTCGGGGCATTTGGCAGCGACCCGGTCACCGGCAACAATGCCGGACGCAGCTACGTGATCTTCGGCAGCACGACGGGGGCTTTCAGCCAGACGGCGGTCGACCAGCTTGGTGACAGCGGTGACAACCTGGTGAACGGCAGCGCGGAAGGTCAGACTCTGGTCGGCGGGGCGGGCAATGACACGCTGACCGGTTTCGGCGGCGCTGATGTGCTGATGGGTGGTGCTGGCGATGACCGTATCGTCATCAACGCCAGCAACGTCACCGCGCTGCAGTCGGCCTTTGGTGCAGGCGGCAACACCAGCCAGCTCGCAAGAGTGGACGGTGGCAGCGGCATCGACACGCTGGCATTGCAAGGTGCGGACATCACGTTGAACCTCGCAGCCATCGCCAACCAGGGCGGTGGTCTGGGCAGCAGCAGCTCGCGGATCGAAAGCATCGAGCGCATCGACCTGACCGGCAGCGGCAACAACACGTTGATCCTGGGCTACCAGGACGTGCTGGACATGGCTGGCATGAACCTGATCAACAGCACCACGCCAGGCTGGAGCAGCGACAGTTACACCATTGCGGCCAGCGAGGGCCGCCACCAGGTGGTGATCGCCGGCAACGGCGGTGACGCGGTGACGCTCAATGGCGCCAACTGGACGCTGATGGGCACGGTGAAGGATACCAACAATGCCAGCTACAGCGTCTACAACAGCGACACCGGCCTGGCGCAGGTGCTGCTGGCCGATGCGCTGACGAAGTCGGTGCAGATGGCACCGGTGCCGCTGTTTCTGGGCGACCTCAGCACGATCGATGCAGGGACCGGCGGCTTCGTGATCAACGGCCAGTGCGAGGGCGACAACAGCGGCTGGAGCGTGGCGAGCGCGGGCGACGTCAACGGCGATGGCCTGGACGACCTGATCGTCGGGGCGCAGGACAGCGATCCCGCCGCCGGCAGCAATGCCGGACGCAGTTATGTGGTGTTCGGCAAGACCGGCAGCAACGCGGTGGACCTGAGCGCTGTCGAACTGGGGGCCGGTGGTTTTGTCATCAACGGTCAGAGCGCGGGGGACGCCAGCGGCTTCAGCGTGGCGAGCGCGGGGGATGTGAACGGCGACGGCCTGGCCGACCTGATCGTTGGGGCACCCAGGGTCAACGGTGTTTACGGCAGCAGCTACGTGGTGTTCGGCAAGGCCAACGGCGACGCGGTTGAGCTGAGTGCGGTCGGGGCGGGGACCCCTGGTTTTGTGATCAGCGCCCAGGCGGTTGGATTTTTTGGCACCAGCGTGGCAAGTGCAGGAGACGTGAACGGTGACGGCCTGGACGACCTGATCGTCGGGGCGCCGTACACCTACGCTGCGGCCGGCGGCAATGCGGGGCGAAGCTATGTGGTGTTCGGCAAGGCTGACAGTGACGCTGTCTACCTGAGCGTGGTCGAACTGGGGATCGGCGGCTTTGTCATCAGTGGCCAGTGCTCGAGCGATAAGAGTGGCTTCAGCGTGGCGAGCGCGGGCGACGTGAACGGCGACGGCCTGGCCGACTTGATCGTCGGGGCGAGGGAAAGCGACCCCGCTGCCGGCAGCAATGCCGGGCGCAGCTATGTGGTGTTCGGCAAGGCCGACGGCGTCGTGGTCGACTTGAGCCTGATCGAGGCAGGGTTTGGCGGCTTTGTGATCAACGGCCAGAGCGCGAACGACAACAGCGGCACCAGTGTGGCGAGCGCGGGCGATGTCAACGGCGACGGCCTGGCTGACTTGATCGTCGGTGCCAATGGAAGCGACCTCGCGACCGGTGCTGATGCCGGGCGCAGCTACGTGGTGTTCGGCAAGGCCGACGGCGATGCGGTTGAGCTGAGCCTGATCGAGGCGGGGAGCGGCGGTTTCGTGATCAACGGCCAAGGCGTCAACAGCCAGAGCGGCTGGAGCGTGGCGAGCGCGGGAGACATCAACGGTGACGGCCTGGCCGACCTGATCGTCGGGGCGAAGTACGGCATTCCCGCTGCTGGCGTGAGTGCCGGACGTAGCTATGTGGTGTTCGGCAAGGCGGACAGCGGTGTGGTCGAGCTGAGCGCGATCGAGGCGGGGAACGGTGGTTTCGTGATCAACGGCCAATGTGCGGACGACGCCAGCGGCTTCAGCGTGGCGAGCGCGGGCGATGTGAACGGTGACGGCCTGGCCGACCTGATCGTCGGGGCGAAATACGGCGACCCCGCTGGCGGCAGCAATGCGGGCCGCAGCTACGTGATCTTCGGCAGCACGACGGGGGCTTTCAGCCAGACGGCGGTGGACTTCCTCGGCAGCTCGAGCGACGACAGTCTGAGCGGCACAGTTGCTGGGCAGACCTTGGTCGGCGGGGCGGGCAATGACACGCTGACCGGTTTCGGCGGTGCCGATGTGCTGTACGGCGGCGCGGGCGATGACCGCCTCGTCATCAACGACACCAACATCACGGCGCTGCAGTCGGCTTTCGGCGCTGGCGGCAACACCAGCCAACTGGCAAGGGTGGACGGTGGCAGCGGCATCGACACGCTGGCTCTGCAAGGTGCGGGTATCACGCTGGACCTGAGCTTGATCGCCAACCAGGG
>CANFYD010000339.1 GCA_947450745.1 Burkholderiales bacterium | reverse complement strand
CGCTTCGGTCTGCCCGGCCTCCCGCTCAGCCAGCGTTTCTCCGACACAAACAATCGGGGTCACGCCATGGGCCAGCGCAATTTTGGCCTTGTCGGCCACCAATTGATCACTCTCATGGTGATACGCACGGCGCTCCGAATGCCCGACGATCACATAGCGGCAACCCAGGTCAGCCAACATGGCGGCCGACACTTCACCGGTAAAAGCGCCTTGCTCATGTGACGAGCAGTCTTGTGCGCCCAAGCTCACCGCCTGCCCCGTCAAGGCCAAAGCAGCCTCGGCAATGTAGGGAAACGGCACGCAAACCGCCACCTCGGCAATCCAGGGGCCAGCGTCCTTAAGCCCGGCCAGCAGGGCCGCGTTTGCAGCTCGGTTGCCGTGCATTTTCCAATTACCAACGACCAAATGTTTACGCATTACTGACCCCAAGCTCACCAACTCAACACGATCTTGCCGACATGCTCACCCGACTCCATCAGCGCGTGGGCAGCTGCGGTTTGATCCGCCGGCAAGCAACGATAAATCACCGGCTTGATCTGACGCGTCGCCAATAAAGGCCAGACGCGATCACGCAACGCTTGCGCGATACCCGCTTTGAAGGCGACAGACCGCGGCCGCAATGTCGAACCACTGATCGTCAACCGTCGCCGCAACACAGCGCCAGCGTCAAACTTGGCGTCGAGGCCGCCCTGCACCGCGATGATGACCAAGCGGCCGTCATCGGCCAAGCACTGCACATTGCGCTCAACGTAAGCACCGGCCACCATATCCAAAATGACGTTGACGCCCAAGCCATCTGTGGCCGCCTTGACCTCGGCAACGAAGTCCCGTTCGCGGTAATTGATGGCCACATCGGCCCCCAACTGCAAACAAGCCTCAGCCTTGGACGCATTGCCAACGGTCACGATGACCCGCGCACCCAGCGCCTTGGCAATCTGAATCGCCGTTACGCCGATGCCGCTGCTGCCACCATGAATCAGCAAGGTTTCGCCCGCTTGCAAGCCGGCCCGCACGAAGACATTCGACCAAACGGTAAAGAAGGTCTCTGGCAGACTGGCGGCTTCGACCATGCTCCAACCCGCAGGTACGGGAAGGCATTGAACGATCGGTGCCGTGCACAGTTGGGCATAGCCACCACCCGACACCAAGGCGCAAACGGCATCGCCGATCTGCAAACCCGCCGCCGCCAACTCAGCCGCGTCGCCCGCCAGAATTCGCCCGGCCACTTCAAGGCCGGGCAAATCGCTGGCACCCGCCGGCGGTGGATACGCACCTTTGCGTTGCAACACGTCAGGGCGGTTGATGCCGTAAGCCTCAACCGCGATCAAGCATTCGCCAGCACCCGCTTGCGGGTCGGCGCGCTCGATCAGTTGCAGCACTTCGGGCCCGCCGGGGCGGGTAATGGCGATAGCCTTCATGGCGTCAGCTTGACTTACTGAGCCGCGTCGCCGCTGGCCTGAACGGGTGCAAGCACCGGAGCAGGGGCAGCATCACGGTCGATCAAGGCCTTCATCGACAGCTTGATGCGGCCCTTCTCGTCGGTTTCCATGACCTTGACCTTGACGATCTGACCTTCCTTCAAGAAGTCGGTGACCTTCTCGACCCGCTGATGGGCGATCTGGCTGATGTGCAGCAGACCGTCTTTGCCCGGCAACAGGTTGATCAGTGCACCGAAGTCCAAAATCTTGGTGACAGCGCCTTCGTAGATCTTGCCGATTTCGACTTCAGCCGTGATTTCCTGGATGCGCTTCTTGGCGTGGGCTGCCTTGTCGGCGTCGGTCGAGGCGATCGTGATCGTGCCGTCTTCACCGATGTCGATGGTGGTGCCGGTTTCTTCAGTCAGCGCGCGGATGGTCGAGCCGCCCTTGCCGATCACGTCACGGATTTTTTCCGGATTGATCTTCATCGTGTACAGGCGCGGCGCGAATTCCGACACTTCCGTGTTGGCGACGCTCATCGCTTCAACCATCTTGGTCAGGATGTGCAGACGCGCTTCCTTGGCTTGCGCCAAAGCGACCTGCATGATTTCCTTGGTGATGCCCTGGATCTTGATGTCCATCTGCAAGGCGGTTATGCCAGCGGTCGTGCCGGCCACCTTGAAGTCCATGTCGCCCAGATGATCTTCATCGCCCAGGATGTCGGTCAACACGGCGAAACGGTTGCCGTCCTTGATCAAGCCCATGGCGATGCCGGCCACGTGGGCCTTCATCGGCACGCCAGCATCCATCAAAGCCAAACAACCACCGCAGACCGAAGCCATCGACGACGAGCCATTCGACTCGGTGATTTCCGACACCACGCGCATCGAGTACGGGAAGTCTTCCTTGTTCGGCAGCGCAGCGATCAAAGCGCGCTTGGCCAGACGGCCATGGCCGATTTCGCGACGCTTCGGCGTGCCCACGCGGCCTGTTTCGCCGGTGGCGAACGGAGGCATGTTGTAGTGCATCATGAAGCGGTCTTCGAACTCACCGGCCAGCGCGTCGATACGCTGTGCGTCACGGTCGGTACCCAACGTCGCAACGACCAGCGCCTGAGTTTCACCGCGGGTGAACAGCGCCGAGCCGTGGGTACGCGGCAAGATGGAGTTGCGAATTTCGATCGGGCGCACGGTGCGGGTGTCGCGACCGTCGATGCGAGGCTCGCCGGCCAGGATCTGGCCGCGCACGATGCGGGCTTCGATCTCGAACAGCAGGCCGTCGATTTCGACCTTGTCGAAAGCAATGCCTTCGTCAGCCAAGGACTTCAGCACGTTGGCGGTCACTGCACGGCAAGCTTGCGTACGCGCTTGCTTGCTGCGAATTTGATAGGCCTCGCGCAGCGCCGCTTCGGCCAGCGCGTTGATCTTGGCGATGAACGGCTCGTCCTTGGCAGGCGGAGTCCAATCCCAGGCCGGCTTGCCGGCTTCACGCACCAACTCGTCGATGGCGGTGATGGCGATATTGCCTTGCTCGTGGCCGAACACCACGGCGCCCAACATGACTTCTTCCGACAAGCCATCAGCCTCGGACTCGACCATCAACACGGCCGACTGCGTGCCCGCCACGACCAAGTCCATCTTGCTGTTAAGCAAGGCAGTCTTGCCCGGGTTCAACACATATTCGCCATTGACATAACCGACGCGAGCCGCGCCAATCGGGCCGCTGAACGGGATGCCGGACACAGCCAGCGCGGCCGAGGTGGCGATCATCGAAGCGATGTCGGCCTGAACTTCAGGGTTCAGGGACAAGACGTGAATGACGACCTGAACTTCGTTGAAGAAGCCCTCGGGGAACAGCGGACGAATCGGACGGTCAATCAGGCGCGAAGTCAGCGTCTCCAGCTCGCTCGGGCGACCTTCGCGCTTGAAGAAGCTGCCCGGGATCTTGCCAGCGGCATAGGTTTTTTCGATGTAATCGACGGTCAGCGGGAAGAAGTCTTGGCCGGCTTTGGCCACGTTCTTGGCGACCACAGTGGCCAACACCACGGTGTCATCGATATTGACCAGCACAGCGCCGGACGATTGGCGAGCAATTTCGCCGGTTTCCATCGTGACGGTGTGAGCGCCCCAAGTGAAGGTCTTGCTGACTTTATTGAACAAACTCATTGCGTATCTCCTCTGAGCCAGCCTACCCACCGGGCTGCCACTGGCTATTGTCGAAGCGGCTTGCGGCGCCGCTTCTGAACCGGAAGTGAGTCTGGGTTTGGCGGGATGCCATTCCAAAACATCGCACCAGTCGATGGTTTGGAATGACACAGCAGCGCCACGTCAGCTCAACTCCAATGGATTCGTAAAAGACAAAGAGCCTGTGCTGGCGATGATCCCAGACAGGCTCCTTGGTCTTCCGCGCGAATTACTTACGCAAGCCCAGCTTCTGGATCAGGTCCGTGTAACGCGATGCGTCCTTGGACTTCAGGTAAGACAGCAGGCTTTTGCGTGAATTGACCATCTTGAGCAGACCACGACGGCTGTGGTGGTCTTTCATATTGGCCTTGAAGTGCGGCATCAGTCCATTGATGCGGGCGGTCAACAACGCCACTTGAACTTCCGGCGAACCGGTGTCGTTGGCGGCGCGGGCATTGGACTTGACGATTTCTGCTTTGGTTTTATCGAATTCGGCGGACATGATGTGTTCCTTGCTATCGGAAGCCGCCGGGCTGTACGGCAGAGTAGCCGGCACAACACACGAACGGTTTCCATGGTTTGACTTGCGGTCACAGGTGAAACCGACCCGTGCCGTGCGTTTTCATTACATTTCACTCAACTCAGCTAACCGCCCCACAAGGAATCGGCTCAGCAAAGCCCACAGAGTATAGCTCAAGCCATTCGCCGGCGACTGAACGCCAACCAGCTTGATGCCGAGTACCCGGCGCGCCCTGCCCCAGTTCGCTGGCTCGGTTCAGGCAGTCCCCAAGACCCAGCGCGGCCGCACCTCGAAACCACCGCCGGCCTGCATCGTCGCCATGCCGCGTTGCAGTCTCAGCGCCGCCGCCATCGCGATCATGGCCCCGTTGTCGGTGCACAAGTCCAGCTCGGGGTAATGGACGCGAATACCGCGCTTGCCGCAAGCCGCGTTCAGTTGCTCGCGCAGCTGGCTGTTGGCCCCCACACCGCCGGCAACGACCAAGCGCTTCAGGCCAGACTCCTTCAATGCGAGCAGTGATTTACGCACCAGCACGTCGACGATGGCAGCCTGAGTGGACGCAGCCAGGTCCGCTCGTTGCTGCTCGGTGGGTTCGTCAGTCCAGCGCTTGACCTGGGTCAGTACGGCGGTTTTCAAGCCGGCAAAGCTGAAGTCCGGCTTGCCGCTGTGCAGCATCGGCCTAGGCAAGGCATAGGCCGTCGGGTCACCGGTTTGCGCCAGCTTGGCCAGATGCGGGCCACCGGGATAAGGCAAGCCGAGCAGTTTGGCGCTCTTGTCAAAGGCTTCGCCCGCAGCGTCGTCGATGGTT
>CANFYD010000338.1 GCA_947450745.1 Burkholderiales bacterium | reverse complement strand
TCGCGTCATATTGTCAATATGCTTGCGATACAGAACCAAGGCGACCACGGTGGCCAGGGTAATCGAGGTGATGATGGGCCAGATATTGTTGACCGGGCTGGCGGCGGGCATGCCTTGGGTGGCGAAGTAGGCTTTCACGCTGTCCAGTTGGAACATCCAGGTGAATATGTAGTTGCCAACAAAAACTATCAGCAGCGGCAGGAAACTGGCGAATTTGCCCGGCAATCTGGTTTGGCCGTCGAGCACCGGTAAATTGTCATCGTGCTGGCCATAACCTTCGGATTGCGAGCGCGCGGCGCCGGCAATCCGGCCCAGGTACAGCATGCCAAACCCAAGAATCAGGGCGGCCGCCAGCAGACCGAGAATCGGCGCGGCATAGATGGTGGTGCCCAGATATTTGATTGGAATTGCATTGATCGCCTGCGGGGAGCCGGGCAGGGCGGTCATCGTGAAGGTGAAACCGCCCAGCGCAATCGCCGGCGCGATCAAGCGTTTGGGGATATTGCCGGCCCTGAATAACTCGACGGCAATCGGGTAGACAGCGAACACCACCACAAACAGGCTGACCCCGCCGTAGGTGAGAATCGCGGTAGCCATGACGACGATCAAAATCGCCTGCTTTTTACCGATCAGCCCGGCAATGCTGTGGGCCACCACATTGGCTGCGCTGCTGACGCCCATGACTCGGCCAAATACGGCACCGGCCAAAAACAGCGGGAAGAAGGTTTTGATGAAGGACACCACCGCCGGCATGTAATGCTCGGTCAGTGCTACCAGCGGGTTGATATCGCTGGCCAACGTGGCGGTCACCATGGCCAGCACGGCCGCAATCAGCACAACGCTGGCACCGCGATAGGCCATCCACATCAGGGCGGCGAGAGAGGCGGCAATCCAGCCTATATTGACGATATCCATTGATCTGATCTCCTGCGAGTAAGTGAAATTGGCGGATGAATTGATTGCTCGGTTGAATAAGTAAATCAATCCATCGCCAAACAAGGAGATTTGCGGCAAGGCCGCAGTCGGCCTCAAGGTGCGCCGGTCAAGCAAAGGGGTGGTGGTGGGCGAGGGAGACTCAGCAGCGCCAAAGCCTCGTCAAGTGGCGCGCTCAGCCAAACATCCCAAAGTGCCAAACATGCCAGGCTGTCAAACAGCCCAAAGGGCGGCAGCCATCGTGGTGACGTCGCGCCGGCGTATTTGCAGCCGGCGGCAGTTGGGGTCGGGCTTGTGGAGGCGGTTCAACCGCTTGGGGCCGAACCATTCCTCGACCAGCATAGGGCAAGGATTCGCTGCAAATCTCGCCGCAGGTCCAGATCGCGCGGGTTCGTGCGATTGGCGGAAATAGCGGCGCTGTGCCCCACAAAAAGACGCCGCTGCAGCAACGCCTGTCCGGGCGCGCTTCAAAATCAATGGGGTCAGAATCATTTAGTCGGCCAGAAAATACGTTGTTATTCGCCCGAATTCCGCAGCCCTGCCGTGCAAAAATTAAGGGGATTCAATATCCAGCTGAACTTAGGCCTTGGCCGCGCTGATGACTTGCCATGACACCGCTCCCGATGCCGGCCCCGCTACAGCCCCCAACTCCAACTTCTCCCGCGACTGCGCCCCTGATCCTGATCGTCGACGACGATGCCGAGCTGTGTGGGCAGTTGCACCGGTTGTTGGCCCGCGAGGGCTGGGTCAGTCACTCCGTCGGCAGCGGGGCCGACGCCGAGCGCTGGTTGGCGCTGCAGCGTCCCGCGCTGGTGCTGCTGGACATGATGCTCGGCGACGCCAATGGCCTGGATTTGTGTCGGCGCTGGCATGTCCGCGACCCCGCGCTGCCCATCCTCATGTTGTCAGCCCGTGGCGATCCGCTGGACCGCGTGCTGGGGTTGGAGATCGGGGCAGAGGACTATCTCGGCAAGCCCTTCGACAGCCGCGAACTGGTGGCGCGCATCCGTGTGCTGCTACGGCGCCACCGGCTTGTCATGCAGGTACCCGTGCCGGTCACCGAGCTGGTGTTTGACGGCTTGCGTATCGACCTGCCGCGCCGCGAAGCCAGCGTCCAGGGCCAAGTCGTGCCACTCACCAGTGTGGAGTTCAAGATCCTGCTGGCCTTGGTCAGTGCGGGTAATGCCGCTTGTTCGCGGGAGTTGTTGGCCGCTGCAGCCCAGGGCAGTGCTTATCGCCCGCTGGACCGCACGGTCGACGTGCAGGTGGGGCGGTTGCGCCGCAAGCTGTGTGCGGCACGGCCTGGCCCCGAGTGGATCGTGACGCTGCGCGGCCAGGGCTATGCCTTCCAGCCCGGCACATCGCCGCTGGGACGTTGAACCATGCGCTGGCCCTGGCGGGTTGACACGCTGTTTGCACGCCTGATGTGGGCGCAGGCCGGGTTGGCGTTGGCCACCTTTGTGCTGGTTGTCGCGGGCGCGCAGGTGGCCGCCAGGGTCCGCCAGGCTGTGCCCTATGCCCAACTATGGGCTCCCGCGTTGAAAGCGGTGCAGGCATGCCCGGCCTGTTTGCTGCCGGAGGCACCGGGCGGGGCGCCGCTGCAGCTCAGTGCCAGCGTGCAAGGCCGGCGCACCTTCGATCCGACTTGGCTGCCTGGCGCGCATGTGCTGAGGGACGAATGGCAGTCGATGGGCGTGGTGGTGGACGATCTGCGCATCGAGTTCGGCGCGCGTCCGACGCTGATCTGGGTGCATCTGCCGGTCGCTGGCGGCTCGTCGCTGTGGCTGGCGTTGGTGGTCGGCGTGAGCTGGGTGTTCGTCCGGCGCGTGGTGGCTCCGCTGGACCTGTTGCGAGATCGCATGGAAAGTTTCGTCGCCGAGCCTGCAGCCGCGCTGACCGCGCCCCGGCCAGACTCGCCGTTGCCTGCCGGTGCCGCCACCGAGGTGCTCGGCATGTACCGAGCTTACGAGGCGCTGCTCGGTCGGCTACAGCAGCAGGAATGCGAGCGGCTGCTGTTGCTGGCCGGCATTTCGCACGACCTGCGCAGCCCGCTGGGGCGCATCCGGTTGTCGGCAGAGCTGTTGCCGCAGACGCCGGACAACTTGGCGGACGTCGCCATCATCGTGCGCAACGTCGTGTACGCCGACCAATTGGTGGACAGCTTTCTCGACCATGTGCGCGTCGCCAGCTTGGCTTTGACCGAAACGGTGGACTTGGCCGCCGTGGCCGCTGCGGTGGTGGCGCAGTTCGGGGTGCGGCCTGAAGAGCTGGCTTTGCAGCGGCCGGTCGATGCGGTCTGGCTGTCCCACAGCAACGCGCTGCTGCTGGACCGCTTGGTCTTCAACCTGGTGGACAACGCCCGCAAGCATGGACTTGGGCCTGTCATCGTCTGTGTGGCGAGCTCCGGCCGGGGCGAGGGCAAGTCGCTCAGCCTGACCGTGACTGATCAAGGCGAGGGTCTGCCAGCGGCGCAGGCCGATTTGCTGCTCAGCGCCTTCGCCCGTGGCGACGTCAACCGGCAGGTACCGGGCAGCGGCTTGGGCCTGACGGTGGTGCAGCAGGTGGTGGCTAGGTTGGGCGGTCGCTTGAGCTTCCTCCGCGATCAGGTCGGGCACCACGCCCGCGTGGAGTTGCCCGCAAGCTGAGCCCGGCCAGGGCCGGGCCGAATTCCGACGCTGAGGCATTGCGACAGTCTTGTCGCAATCGCCGTAAAACGTCACTTTTATCAGCTTTATCGCTCAAGGTGCGGGCCGAAATAGAGACCACGAGGTGGCACTTTTAGTCGGAGTGATCACTGCAATGTCAATGTCATTCACCGCGCAAGAGCCTCATGAAACGCAACAGCTGCCTGAACCATATTTTTCGCCTGATCTGGAATCACACGCTGCAGGTCTGGGTGGCGGTGGCGGAGACCACGGCCAGCTCTGGTAAAGCCGGTGCCACGCAGCGCCGGGTGGCGGCAGCGGCGCTGCTGGCCTTGGGCGGCAATGCGGTGCTGGCGGGGCCGGGTGGCGGGCAGGTCACGGCGGGCAGTGGCAGCATCAGCATGGCAGGCGGTGTCACCACCGTGCGTCAGACCTCCGCCACGCTCAACCTGGGTTGGCAAAGCTTCAACGTGGGGGCCACCGATACGGTCAATTTCATCCAGCCCTCGGCATCGGCCGTTGCCGTCAATCGCGTGCTGGGCAACGACGGCAGCCAGATCCTGGGCCGCATCAATGCCAACGGCCAAGTGTGGCTGATCAACCCGAACGGCATCCTGTTTGGCCGCGATGCGCAGGTCAATGTGGGCGGCCTGGTGGCCAGCACGCTGGACATGGCCGACAGTGCCGTGGGCAGCGGCACGGCGCGCTTTGCCGGCAACAGCCGTGCCAGCGTGCTCAACCTCGGCCAGATCACCGCAGCGGATGGCGGCAGCGTGGCGCTGCTGGGCCACAGCGTGACCAACACCGGCAGCATCAGCGCTCGCCTGGGCACGGTGGCGCTGGGCGCGGGCAGTGCCGCCACGCTGACCTTCGATGGCAGCAGCCTGCTGAGCTTGCGCATCGACGACAGCGCGCTGAATGCCTTGGCCGACAACGGCGGCCTGCTGCGCGCTGACGGCGGCCAGGTGCTGATGAGCGCCGGTGCCCGCAACGCGCTGCTGGCCAGCGTGGTCAACAACACCGGCGTGGTGCAAGCCCGCACGGTGGAGCAGCGCGAAGGTAGCATCGTGCTGCTGGGCGGCATGGCTGCCGGCACCACCCAGGTCGAAGGTCGGCTCGATGCTTCCGCGCCGGACGGTGGGAACGGCGGCTTCATCGAGACCTCCGCCGCCAAGGTCCACGTGTCCGACAGCCCCCGCGTCACCACCCTGGCCGCGCAGGGCCAGGCCGGGATTTGGCTGATCGACCCCACCGACTTCACGGTCGCGGTCAGCGGCGGCGACATGACGGGTGCGGCGGTAGCCAGCGCGCTGGCCGGCGGCGGCTTCAGCATCCAGAGCAGCAGCGGCGTCAGCGGCACCGGGGGCAACGTCAACATCAACGACGCGGTAGCCT
>CANFYD010000337.1 GCA_947450745.1 Burkholderiales bacterium | reverse complement strand
GCGGAGCTATGAAGCTTCAAATCCGGCAAAAACTGTCCTCGCTGGGGCCACCTTTCGCTTGTCGCCGCCTTCTGCCGCGCAGACTCCTAGTTCAAAAACCGCTGCAGCGGTCTTCTCTACTTTCCTGCTGCTGCCCGCCGCGCAAATATCGAAACACAATATTGCGCCTTCGACGCAGGCTTGTTTGCAAATTATCGAATGACGTTTGGGCTTCGTCGCTTGGCGCTCATGAATTGGCCACCGTGCCTGTTTGCAAGCACTCTCTTTGTCCATTCATCTTGTGAATTATTTATTCAACGATGCATATTTTTTAGCCCGTATCAATAAGCGATGAAGAGCCTTTAATATGCTGCCCACAGGTTGAGGCAGCCGCCTTGCATGCACCGGATTTTCATTCAAGATGTCAGAAATACGTGCGCTGCTGCTAACCGATGTAGTCGACAGCACCAAGCTCGCCGAAAAGCTGGGCGACAAGGCCATGGCCGAGATCTGGCTCCAACACGACCGCGTCGCGCGCGACCTCTTACCCACTTGGCGTGGCCGGGAGATCGACAAGACCGACGGCATGCTCTTGTTGTTCGAGAACGCCCAAGACGCCGTCGCCTACGCCCACGCCTATCACCAAGGCCTGACGCACCTGTCGGTCGCCTTGAAAGCGCGCGCCGGGCTTCACGTAGGACCAGTAATCCTGCGTGAGAACCACGCTGATGACGTGGCACGCGGTGCCAAGCCCTTGGAAGTCGAGGGCCTGGCCAAGCCCACGGCCGCCCGCGTGATGGGCTTGGCGCGCGGTGGCCAGACCTTGATCACCCCCGAAGCCCGTGAGTCCCTGGGGGTGTCGGACTGGTCCTTGCAGTCGCATGGGCACTGGGTGATGAAGGGCATCGCCGAGCCGGTCGAGCTGTTCGAGGTCGGCGCCGACGCGGCGCTGTTCGCCGCACCACCCGATGGCGACAAGGTCTACCGGGTGGTGCGCCATGGCGAGCGCTGGGTGCCGGTCAAGCAGGTGCCCAACAATCTGCCCGAGCAGCTGACCTCTTTCGTCGGCCGCGAGCGTGAACTAGGTGACATCAAGCAACGTCTGAGCCAGACCCGCCTGCTGACGCTGCTCGGCATGGGCGGCCTCGGCAAGACGAGGTTGAGTTTGCAGGCCGCCGACGAGATGCGCGCCGAGTTCCCGGATGGTTTGTGGTTTCTGGACCTTGCACCGCTGCGCGACCCGGCGCTGGTGCTCAGCGAGGCCGCGCAAGCCATGGGCGTGCGCGAGGAGCCAGGCCAGCCTCTGCTGCAAACCCTGAGCGCGCATCTGAAGACACGCCGCGTGCTGATCGTGATGGACAACTGCGAGCACCTGCTCAAGCCCTGCGCTCAGCTGGCCTTTGCAATTTTGAAAGCCGCGCCGAACGTGCGCATCCTGGCATCCAGCCGCGAGTCGCTGCGCGTGCCGGGCGAGCAGTCCTACCCCATCCTGCCGCTGCCGGTACCCAGCCGGAATGACAGTTACGCCTCGTTGGCAGCCTCCACCGCCGTACGCCTGTTTGTCGAGCGGGTACAACAGCATCAGCTCGACTTTGTCTTGAGCCAGGAGCTGGCACCGGATGTGGGCGAGTTGGTCGGTCGGCTCGAAGGCATTCCGCTCGCGCTGGAGTTGGCTGCCGCGCGCGTGCGGATGTTCAGCGTGGCCGAAATCAATCTGCGGCTGGCCGACCGCTACAAAGAATTGGTCGACGGCGACTTTGTGCTGGAGGAACGCCAGCAGACCTTGCGCGCATTGGTGGATTGGTCGTACGACATGCTGCCCGCGGCCGAAAAAGTGCTACTGAACCGCTTGGCACCGATGCGAGGCGGTTTTGATGCCGAGGCGGCGCAGGCGGTGTGCGGCAGCACCGCGCCGTTGTTGGGCGAAGACACCGAAGCCTTGCTGACGCTGTTGCTGGAAAAGTCCTTGCTCAGCTTGGTCAAGGAAGACAGTGGTCGGCGCTACAAGATGCTCGAGACGATTCGCGACTATGCGGTGGAAAAGCTCGGTGCCAGTGGCGAGTCGCTGCAGATCGGTGCAGCCCACTGCATGTATTTCTTCGAATTTTCCAAGCTTGGCCGCAACGGCATGCGCGGCCCGCAGCAGGGCGAATGGCTGGCCCGCCTGGAAACCGATCATGACAATCTGCGCGCGGCCATCAGCTTGGCGCAGTCCGACGCAGGTGTGGTCGACCCGGTCGTTTCGGTCAAGCTGGCGGTAGCGCTGCAAGGCTTCTGGATCTTGTGCGGCCATGCCACTGAGGGCCGCGCCGCCCTGCTGACGATGTTGAAACTGCCGGCGGTGCTCGCCGCCGATCGCGTGCATGCGTTTGCGCTCTACGTCGGCACCACGCTGGCCTGGAGCCAGAGTGACCACGCGGTCGCACTCGACCAATTGGCCACCTGCCTGACGCTGCGCCGCCATCTCGGCAATACCGAAGAGACGGCTGCCGCCCTCTCCACCATCGCCCTGGCGCGGCTGAACAGCGGCGATGCAGCGGGTGCACGCAGGGCGGGCATGGAGGCCTTGCAATTATTGCGTGACTGCGGCTATCGAGTTGGCGAGGCCTCCGTGCTGCTGCAACTGGGCCAGATCGAGGTCTACCTGGGTAGCGCACCGCAAGCCGAGGTCCATTTGCGCGCCGCACTGAGCTTGGCGCGCGACATCGACCATATGGAAACCGAGGCCGAAGCCGAGCTGACGCTGGCGCAATTGGCGCTCGAAGCCGATGACTTCGCGCTGGCCGGGCAAGGCTTGGCACGCTCGCTGCTTATCTGCCAGAACGCCGGTGACCGCCGCGGCGTCGCCAATGCGCTCTGGTGGATGGGCAAGACGGACCTGTCCAGCGGCCACCAGGATTTGGCGCTGAGCCGATTCGCCGAGGCCTTGACCGCGTTCAATGCCTTCGACATGCGAGAGCAATTGCTGGGTTGCCTGGAAGACCACGGTGACTTGGCCTTGCGCCTAGGCCGCTCCAGCATGGCAGTGGGCTTGGTCGCTGCAGCCCAGACCTTGCGTGAGAAAGCCCGCTTGCCGCGCTCCACTGGGGGCGAATTGCATTGGTCAACCCTGTTGGAGCAGTTGCGCTTGGCCTATCCCGACACAGCCGACTTTGCCGACCAATGGGCCATCGGCCAGCACTGGAATACCGCTGAGGCGCTGCGCCAGGCCCGGATCTTGACTGCCGTCCAATGAAGAAAGAAGCCGGTACCGCGCCCAACTCGGCCGACATCGTCTCCAAGCACCCTCTGCACAGCGCCTGGCTATGGCACATATACATCTGACCTGGGAACTCGGCGGCGGCTTGGGCCATGTGGGCCGCTTGAAACCGCTGGCCTTGGCGCTGCAAGCGCGCGGCCACCGCGTCAGCCTGAGCCTGCGCGACTTGGTGCAGACCCACCAACTCTTGGTCGACCTGGCTGCGCCCAAGCTGCAGGCACCGCTGTGGTTGCACAAGGCCATGGGCCTGCCGCCCACGATCGTCAGCTTGGCCGAGGTGCTGCTGGCCGGCGGCTATCTGGAGGCCGACGGCATCAGGGGCTTGGTCAGCGGCTGGCGCGATATGTTCACCATGCTAAAACCCGACCTTTTGGTGGCCGACTACGCCCCCACCGCTGTCTTGGCCGCACGCTCCCTGGGCCTGCGCAGCGTCACCCTGGGACTGGGTTTTTACATGCCGCCACAGGGCCAAGCCCTGCCCAGTCTGCGCGACTGGGAGGCTGTGCCGCCCGCGCGCTTGGCGGCAGCCGAGGCACGCGTGCTGGCCTCGGCCAATGCGGTCCTGGCCCCCTTCAACCGCGCGCCATTCCGGCGTGTCAGCGAATTGCTGCTGGGCGATGTGCCGCTGCTGTGCACTTGGCCGGAACTCGATCATTACGCTCGTGGCGATCTACCCACGGGCGGGCGCTGGTTTGGCCCGAATTTTCTGCCCGCAACCGGACAAGCGCCGCACTGGCCGGCAGGCACCGGGCCCAAGGTTTTTGCCTATTTGAAGAGCGGGCATCCCGACCATGAAGCGCTGCTGCAAGCCCTCGTCGCCGAGGGCTGTCGCACGCTGTGCTACCTGCCCGAAGTGGCGGCGGGCAAAGCGCCACCGGTCGTCAGCCCCTTGATCCACTATGCGGCTGGGCCGGTCTCGCTGGGCCAAGCTTATGAGGACTGTGCGTTGTGCATCTGCCACGGCGGCGAGGGCACCTTTGTGCAGGCCTTGCTGGCCGGCGTGCCGGTGCTGCTGCTGCCGATGCAGGTCGAACAATTCCTGATCTCGCGGCAGGTCGCGCAAAGCGGTGCCGGCATCAATGCAGGCGTGTTACCCGGCCCCGTGGCTTGGCGGCCGCTGCTGCGCCGCATGCTTGATGAGCCCGGTTTCGCTGCTGCGGCGGCCGCCTTTGCAAGTCGCCACCGGGACTTCAACCCAGAGGAGCAAGTGCAGGCGCTGGTCGAGGTGTTCGAGCAGAACCTGGTTTGACTGCGCCTTGGCTTGCGCGTGGACGGGTGCGGCAGCAAGACCGACACCCATCATCCACCGCGCCTCAGACCTTGCGGCTTCTCACCCAACCAGCGCCCAGCAAGGCGGCAAGAACCAGGGCTATCGAGCCCGGCTCGGGAATGACTTGTACATCACCCGGGTGTGTCACCACCGTACTGCGGGTGAACCCGCCTTGCCCGTCCGACGCGTAAGTGGTGATAACGCTGCCAGTGGGTTCTGCACTGGTGTCATAGGTTTGCTGATAACTCACCTTCAAACCGTCCAAACTGCCATCGACTGTCCCTGGTACGCCACCAGGTAGAGCGCAGTCAAGGCAACTCAATCCCGGCCCACCCCAGGGCGATTGCACGAAGCTCAGCCATAAAAGCAGCGAAATCGTGATATTGCCGACTCCTAATCAAGCGGTCCTCAAACCGAGTAATGTCTCCAGGTAATCGGTGCTCCAACCGGCCTGAAGTCGCTTGATGTTAAAGCTGGTTTTGG
>CANFYD010000336.1 GCA_947450745.1 Burkholderiales bacterium | reverse complement strand
CTGAGCAGCGCACAGGGCTGGCCCTATTTGCTGCTCGCTATCACCACCGTGACTGGCTCCTGGCTGCTGCTGCCGGTCGAGTTTGCGCTGGCTTATGCCAGCATCTTCCATGCCGGCCACGGGCCACACGGCTTGGAGTTCCCCGGTAACGACGCGCAACCGGACTATATGGACTTCATGTATTTCGCGGTCACCCTGGCCGCCACGTCACAAACCTCGGACGTGGCCGTCAGCGCCAGGCCGATGCGCCGCTTGGTGCTGCTGCACGCCGTGCTGTCCTTCATTTTCAACACCGGCGTGCTCGCGTTGACGATCAATATTCTGGCCGGTTTGATCAGCTGAACCTACCCGCTGAACGATTGGGCCTCGCCGCTCAACTGCCGCACGAGGCCGTTTTCAAGCGCCAGCTGATCCTGTACGAACCAGCGCACTGCGCGCGGATACATCCGGTGCTCTTGCACCAGCACGCGGGCCGACAACGAGGCCTCGTCATCGTCCGCCAGCACAGGTACCACGGCCTGAGCCACGATGGCACCATGGTCCAACTCGGCGGTCACAAAATGCACGGTGGCACCGACGAATTTACAGCCCAGCGCGAGCGCCCGCGCGTGGCTGTGCAGGCCGGTAAACGCCGGCAGCAAGGACGGGTGGATGTTCAGCAAGCGCTGCGCGTAATGGGCGGTGAAGGCCGGCGTGAGGATGCGCATAAAGCCCGCCAGCACGACCAGATCGGGCGCAAAGCCGTCGATCACGCGCTGCAGTTCGGCATCAAAAGCGGCTCGGCCGTCGAAGGCTTGGTGGTCCACCACCGCCGTGGTCAGCCCCAAATTGGCGGCAAATTCAAGACCGGCTGCCCCGGGGCGATTGCTGATGACGGCGGCAATGCGGGCGTCCCAGCCCTCGGCGATGCAAGCCTGCACGATGGCTTCCATATTGGAGCCACGGCCGGAAATCAGGATGACGATGCTTTTCATGGCCGCGCAGTGTAGCTGCCTACAATGCCCGACCGACCCTCCAGCCCCGCCATGAGCACCGATACCTTTCCTGCAAGCCCACTCGCAAGTTCAACAGCCGCGCCTGCAAAAACACCCGTAACAGCCTCCGCAGCGCCACTCACCACACCGGCCAGCTCGGCGCGCCAACGCGTCGTCTCCGGCATGCGACCGACCGGCGCGCTGCATTTGGGCCATTACCACGGCGCGCTGAAAAACTGGGTGAACTTGCAGACCAGCCACGACTGCTGCTTCTGCGTTGCCGATGGACAGGCGCTGACCACCCATTAGCACGAGCGCGAACTGATCGAGCGCAATGTCTACGACATGGTGGTCGATTGGTTGGCCGCCGGCATCGACCCGGCGCAAGCCACGCTGTTCATCCAGAGCCGCATGCCCGAGCATGCCGAGCTGTTCACGCTGTTGGCGATGAGCACGCCGTCCAGTTGGCTGGAGCGCATTCCCAGCTACCGGGATCAGGTCGAGAAAAATCGCGAACTGGCCACCTATGGCTTTCTCGGTTATCCGCTGCTGCAAGCGGCCGACATCCTGATCTACAAGGCCGCTTTGGTGCCGGTTGGAGAGGATCAGACCGCCCATGTGGAAGTGACGCGCGAGGTGGCGCGGCGCTTCAACCGCATTTACAGCCCCGGCCACAACATCCTGCCCGAGCCGGTCGCCCTGCTGACCGAAACCCCGCGCCTGCCCGGCCTGGATGGCTTCAAGATGAGCAAGAGCAATGGCAACGCGATTGCGATGCGTGATGCACCGGAAGTCGTCGAGGCGAAGATTCGCACCATGCCGACCGATCCGCAGCGGGTGCGGCGCGGCGATGCCGGTGAGCCGACCCAATGCCCCGTCTGGCCGCTGCACCAGGTCTACTCGGACAGCGACACCCTGGCCTGGGTCGAGCAAGGATGCCGCAGTGCCGGTATCGGCTGCCTAGATTGCAAGCAGCCCCTGATCGACGCGATCCAAAAGGAGCAACAGCCGTGGCGAGAACGTGCCGACGAGTACCTGGCCAACCCCAAACAAGTGCAGTGGATTGTTGAGGTCGGCACCGAACGCGCTCGCGCCGTGGCCCGCAAGACCTTGCGGGAAGTGCGTGAAGCGATAGGCTTGAGTTACTGAACCCGGACTTGCCGACAATCAGTGCGCTATGCAAGCCATCCACATCACCGACATCGAAGCCGCCATCAATTGGTGGCGCGAACGCAGCCCTTCCCCCGACGGCGTCACCGCCTGCGAGCAAGTGCTCGCCCTGGCCGAGGTTTATGCCTTGCTGGTTTATCACCGCGAGACCGAATGCGCCGAGGCCGACATACCGGATGCGGCGATGGACGCCTGGTTGATCTGGTACGACAGCACGCCCGACGCGCCCTGCATCGCCATTTGCTCCACCAGCCAGGGCGATGCCTTGTGCAAAGGCTGCGGGCGCACGTTTGAAGAAGTCCAGCACTGGCCGGTCATGACGCCGATTGAAAAGCGCGTCACTTGGCGGCGCATCTGCCTCGAAGCGACCGCCTGGCGCTTCAACCGCTACGCTGAACGCGCCCGTTAGCCAACTGATTCCTGGTCAGATCGCCGGCAAGCTCAGCACGAAGATGCTGCCGCCCCCCGAGCGTGGCTCGCAACGCACTTGCCCGCCGTGCGCCTTGGCAATCTGCTTGACCAGACTCAGCCCCAGCCCCACGCCGCCGGCCTGTTCGGCGTGTCCCGGCAAGCGGAAAAATGCCTCGAAGATGCGCTCGCGCATATCGGGCGGCACACCGGGCCCTCGGTCGCAGACGCGCAGCTCGGCCTGACCCTGCTGCAGACTCAACTCCAGCAGGACCTGGGTGCCACCGTAGCGACGCGCGTTTTCGAGCAAATTCCGCAAAGCACGGCGCAGCAAGCGGTCCTCGCCCAGCACCTTCAATTGAATCAAGCCCTCCGCTGGCTCAAAATCGGCACCCACGCGGGCTGCCTCCTCTGCCGCCATGCCGATCAAGTCGACCGCCTCGCGGTCTGCGCTCTGGCTGGCCGAGTCGAGCCGGCTGGCCAGCAAAACCTCCTCGACCAAACTGTCCAGCTCGGCAATATTGGTGTTGATTTCCGCGTCCAAGCGGCCGCGTTGGGCCGGGCCCGCACCGTCCAGCATCGCGAAGGCCAGCTTCAGCCGCGCCAGCGGCGAGCGCAATTCATGGCTGGCGTTGGCCAACAATGATTGTTGCGAACGCAGCAAGGTTTCGATCTGCTCCGCCGCCCGATTGAAACTGCTGGCCACCGCAGCCACCTCGTCGTTGCCGTGGTCGTCGACGCGGTGAGCCAGATTGCCCGCACCAAACTGCTCAACGCCGCGGCGCAACTGTTCCAGCCGCCGCGTCAATTTGCGTATCACCGGAAAGGCCCCGATCGCCACCCCGAAGAACAACAGCACCAGCAGCGCCACCAGCGCTTGTCCGTTCGGACGCGGCCCCAAAAAAGACAAGCCCCACGGCGACTCGTCCCGGCGCGGCGGACGGGCTCGCTCGCCCTCCTGCCCCGAGCGCCCTGGCCCCTCTGCGGACAAGCCCGGCGGAGCCATGCGAAAGCCGCGGATCACGCTGAGGCTACGGCCATCCACCAAGGGCAGCAGCACCACGTTGTCGGCCGTCTGGTCCTCACGCCGCTCGAACTGATTGGATGCCGCGATGCGCACGCCCTGCGCATCGTTCAGCGCAATCGCCATGCGCAGGCGCTGAGCCCATTCCAGCAAGGCGGCAGCCTGCTCGGCGCGCGGCGCATCGGCCGGTGGCATGACGCGGTGGATCAGCTCTGCCATTGCCGTCCAGCGCTCATTGGCGGCGAGCTCAAAATTACCGCGCTCCTGCTCCATATGCTGCTGAAACAGCCAAGTGGAGCCAAAGGCAAACGCCAGCAGCAAGACGACCAGCGTCAAGTAGATACGCAGATAAAGCGATTTCATAGGGCCGGGCTCACGCGCTCAGACGACGCTTGGGCAGCACTCAGCTGCCGCCATCGGCGTCTTGCTTGCGGGCGAACACATAGCCCGCGCCACGCACCGTCAGGACCCGGCGCGGCGACTTCGGGTCGTCCTCGATCAAGGCACGGATGCGTGAAATATGCACGTCGATCGAACGATCAAAAGCATCCAGCGGGTGGCCTTTCAGCGCGTCCATGATCTGGTCACGCGACAGCACCCGGCCCGGGCTTTGCGCCAGCACCACCAGCAAATCGAACTGGTGGCCTGTGAAGTCGCACGGCTTGCCGTCCAGCCTGGCCATGCGGGCGGCCAGATCAATTTCCAAGCGGCCAAAGCGCAGCACTTCGTCGGCGCCGGCCTCGGGCTCCAGCCGACGCAGCAAGGCCTTGATGCGGGCCTGCAACTCGCGCGGCTCGAACGGCTTGGCCAAGTAGTCGTCGGCACCCAACTCCAAACCCAAGATGCGATCCATCGGCTCGCCGCGGGCCGACAACATCAAAACGGGCAAGCGCCGAGTTTGCGCATCGCCCCGCAGGGCACGGCAAAAGTCCAGCCCATCGCCGTCCGGCAGCATCAGGTCCAACACCAACAAATCGAAGTGCTCGAGCTTCAGCGCTTCACGGCCGGCCGCCAACGAAGCGGCCGCAGCCACCTCGAAGCCGGCAGCTCCTAGGTAGTCGCTCAGCATCGAGGTCAGCCGGGCATCGTCATCGATCAACAGCAGTTTGGAAGGTGTGGCGGACATGGTGTGGCTGGCCCGGCGGCGCGTTGGCCGCCCAAGCTCGGTCAAAAGTGTGAGCATAAACGAGGCGGCTCAGGGCTTCACTGACCCGACTTGCCGGCACCGTCCGGGCGTGCCTTCATGTGCTCGGCCATCCGTTCAGCCATGCGGCTTTGGCGTTTTTTCATCTGCTCGGCGAACTTGGCGCGCTGCTCGGGCGTCAACACGCGGGCGGCATCGACCATCGCCAAGCTCATGCGCTTGGAGGCCACCTCATGCTGTGCCTGCATTTGCTGGCGCAGCGCTTCAATCGCGGCGGCATCGAT
>CANFYD010000335.1 GCA_947450745.1 Burkholderiales bacterium | reverse complement strand
TCGCCGCCGGCTCGACCCATCTGGTGCTGGACATTCCGGTCGGGCCAAGCGCCAAGGTGCGCTCGATGGTGGACGCGCAGCGACTCAAGAAGTTGTTTGAATATGTGGCCGGCCATCTGCGCTTGCAACTCGATGTGGTGATCAGCGATGGCCGCCAGCCGATCGGTCGTGGCATCGGCCCGGTGCTGGAAGCCCGCGACGTGATGCAGGTGTTGCAATGCGACCCGGCCGCGCCACAGGACTTGCGTCAGAAGGCCTTGCGTCTGGCCGGCCGGATGCTGGAGTTCGACCCCGATGTGCGAGGCGGGCAGGGCTATCAGATTGCCCGCGACATCCTCGACTCAGGCCGGGCGCTGGCGCAAATGAACGCCATCATCGACGCGCAGGGCCGCCGGGTCGAGGCGCTGACCGTGGGCGGCTTGGCATGTGAAGTGCTGGCCCTGGCCGACGGCTACGTCGTGGCCATGGACAATTTGCGCATTGCCCATGTGGCCCGGCTGGCGGGTGCGCCGCAAGTGCCGGGGGCGGGTATCGATTTGCTGAAAATGCTCGGCGATGCGGTCAAAGCGGGTGAGCCGCTGTATCGCATCCACGCCCAGTTTGAAGCCGACCTGCAGTTTGCACTGGCCTTGGCCGATAAGGATTCAGGCTGCCAGATCGGCGCTGTGGAGCAATTGCCGCGCGAATTTGCCAGCGGTTTCCAGTTTGTGATGTGAACGCACTGACTTTGATGACAACGATGAATCCAAACACCTGTTTGTTGGCCTTTGATACCGAACGCGCGCTGGCGCAAGAATTGGCCAGAGCCTTGAACCTGCCGCTGCAGTTCATCAGCCGCCATCGCTTTCCAGATGGCGAATTGCGTCTGGTGCTGCCCAAGCCGCTGCCCGACTGCGTCGTGTTGCTGCGCGGTTTGCAGCAGCCGAATGAAAAGCTGGTCGAGCTGATGATCGCCGCACCGACGGCGCGTGAGCTCGGTGCCAAGCGGCTGATTCTGGTCGCGCCCTATTTGGCCTATATGCGGCAGGACAGCGAATTCACGCCCGGTGAGGCGGTCAGCCAGCGCCATATCGCGCGGCTGTTGAGCCAGTTTTTCGATCACGTGCTGACGATAGACCCGCACCTGCACCGCATAGCCAGCCTCGACGAGGTGATGCCGGCAGGCACCGGGCTTGCGCTGTCGGCCGCGCCGGTGTTGGGAGCCTGGATTGCCGCCCAAGTGCCCGGCGCGCTGCTGATCGGCCCGGACGAAGAATCTGCCCAATGGGTGCGCGAGGCGGCCGGTTGCGGCGGCCTGCACTTTGCGATCGGCCGCAAGGTCAGGCATGGCGATGCGCATGTCAGCCTGAGCCTGCCGGATGTCGAGGTGGCGGGCCGGGCGGTGGTGTTGGTGGACGACATGGCGTCGACCGGTCGCACGCTGATCGGGGCCGCGCAAGCGCTGCTGGCTCGCGGCGCGGCATCGGTCGATGTGGCCGTCACCCATGCCTTGTTCAACGGCGACGCCTTGCCCGAGCTGCAGGCGGCGGGCGTGCGCCATGTGTGGAGCAGCAATGCGGTGCCGCATCAGAGCAACGCCGTGTCCGTCGTGCCGCTGCTGGCCGCAGCACTGCGGCCGCTGCTGGCGGCCGGGCACTGCGTTTAACTCACTTCAAGCGTCAGGCTTTGCCCTGGCTGGCGACTGCTGCAGCGGCCTTGGCGGCGGCTTCGGCATCGCCGAGGTAGTAGCGCTTGATCGGCTTCAGATCCGCGTCCAGCTCATAGACCAGCGGGATGCCGTTCGGGATGTTCAGGCCGACGATGTCTTTTTCGCTGATGCCGTCCAGGTGCATGACCAGGGCGCGGATGCTGTTGCCGTGGGCGGCAATCACGATGCGCTGCCCCTGCTTGATGGCCGGCGCGATGGTGCCGTCCCAGAACGGCAGCACGCGCGCCACGGTGTCTTTCAGGCATTCGGTCAACGGAATGTCTGAAGGGGCGAGCTTGGCGTAGCGGATGTCGCTGCGCTCGCTGCGCGGGTCGTTGGGCTCCATCGCCGGCGGCGGCGTGTCATAGCTGCGGCGCCAGACCAGCAATTGCTCGTCGCCATATTGCTTGGCAATGTCGCCCTTGTTCAGGCCTTGCAGCGCGCCGTAATGGCGTTCGTTCAAGCGCCAGCTGTGCACGACGGGCAGCCAAGTTCGGTCCATTTGGTCCAGGCAATGCCAGAGCGTCCAGACGGCGCGCTTCAGCACCGAGGTGTAGCTGACGTCAAAGTCCAAGCCGGCCTCCTTCAGCAGCAGGCCGGCTTGTTTGGCCTGCGCCACGCCGGTCGGGGTCAGGTCAACATCGGTCCAACCGGTGAAGCGGTTTTCGAGATTCCAGGTGGATTCGCCGTGGCGAATGAGCACGAGTTTGTACATGGACTTTGCTTGCTTCGAGGCCGCCCCAGTTGGGCTGCTGCGATTCTATCGGGGCACTCGGCGTGAATATTTCAGCGGGCAAGCCAAGGTCGTTGTCAACGCCGGGCTTTGCTGGCACCGGTTTTTTGCGTCCGGCGCGGTGTGGCGGCGCGGCCTTTCTATAATCGGAGTCCTTTTTACCTCTACCGGATTCATCCCATTGAAGTTCTTGCTCGATAACTGGATTCTGGTTTTGGCCGCGCTGACGTCTGGCGGCCTGTTGCTGTGGCCGCTGCTGACCCAGGGCAGTCAAGGCGGTGTTGTGACCACGGCAGAAGCGGTGCGCTTGCTGAACCGCGAAAAAGCGATCTTGATCGACGTCTGCGAGCCGGCTGAATACGCGGCCGGCCACGTGGCAGGCGCACGCAATATTCCGCTTGCCGCTTTGGACGGACACAAGTCTTTGCCCAGCAATAAAGCCCTGCCCTTGGTGCTGTTGTGCCAGAGCGGCTCACGCTCCACGCGTGCTGCAGGCATGCTGCGCAAGGCGGGCTACGCCAATGTGCAAACGCTGTCGGGCGGCTTGGCTGCTTGGCGCGAAGCCAATTTGCCGGTAGAAAAATCAGCCTGAAGCTGAAGGCTGGCCGGCCGGCCGGCTGGGGCGCTGCCCCGGTGCGCCTGCAATGACAGCGGCAACAACTGCAACAGCAGCAATAACCGCAACACCTGAATCAATCGAATTTCAAAGGATGGGCCATGCAAGTCGTCAAGATGTACACCACTCAGACCTGCCCTTACTGCCTGCGGGCCAAGGCACTGTTGAAGGAGCGCGGGGTTGAGTTGATCGATGAGGTTCGTGTAGACCTCCACCCGGCCGAGCGCGATGTGATGGTGGCCGCGACCGGCCGCCGCACCGTGCCGCAGATCTTCATCGGAGCGACTCATGTCGGTGGCTGCGATGAATTGATGGCGATGGATCAGCGCGGCGAGCTGCTGCCTTTGTTGCAAGCTGCCTGATTTCAAGAGGGGGAGACCCCCGGCCGGGCGTCACAAACGCTGGGTGATAATCACGATCGCCGCTCGCAGCATGGGCTGAAGGGCCTTACTTTTTTGGAATGAATCATGGCCGAAGAGAACAACATCGCCGTTGAAAACAACGCTCCCGTCTTCCAGATCCAGCGCATGTATCTGAAGGATCTGTCGCTTGAGCAACCGAATGCGCCCCAAATTCTGCTGCAGCAGACGCAGCCGCAAGTCGACATCAACTTGGCGCTGTCCGCCGAGCCTGTTGCCGACGGTGTGTTCGAGGTCTGCGTGACCGGCACCGTCACCACCACGGTCGGCGACAAGACCTTGTTCTTGATCGAGGCGAAGCAAGCCGGCATCTTCGAGATCCGCAACGTGCCGCAAGAGCAAGTTGAAGGCATCTTGGGCATCGTTTGCCCGCAGATGATTTATCCCTATCTGCGCGCCATCGTGTCGGACGTCTGCACACGCGCTGGCTTCCCGCCGGTGCTGCTGTCGGAAGTCAACTTCCAGGCGATGTTTGAAGCGCAGCAAGCACAGCGCGAAGCCGCTGAATCGCCGACACTGAACTGAATTTGATTCAACTATTGAATCGGTTCACACGCGCCCCCGACTGCTTTTCGCAGCGGGGGCGCGTTCTTTTTGAGCTTTCATCATGAAGATCAGCATTCTGGGGGCCGGGGCTTGGGGTACGGCCTTGGCCGTGCAGGCTGCTCCGCGGCACGACGTGGTGCTGTGGGCGCGCGACGCGGCGGCCGTCGCCGAGATGCAGGCGCAGCGCTGCAATACGCGCTATTTGCCGACCATCGCTCTGCCGGCCTCGCTGCGGCTCGAAGCCGATTTGGCCAGCGCGGTCGCCCACGCCTGCGACCCGCTGGTGCCGGGTCTGATCGTCATCGCCACGCCGATGGCGGCACTGCGCACGATGCTGGCCGGCTTGCCCGATGGCGCTCAAGTGCTGTGGTTGTGCAAGGGTTTCGAAGCTGATACCGGCTTGCTGGGGCACGAGATTGCTCAAGCGGTACAGCCGCGCTTGCGGGGCGGCATTTTGTCGGGTCCGAGCTTCGCGCAAGAAGTCGCTGCCGGCCAGCCGACCGCCTTGGTGGCGGCCAGCGAAGATGAAGCGCTGACTTTGGCGGCGGTGGCGGCCTTTCACAGTGAGCGGCTGCGGGTCTACACCTCGGCCGACCCGGTCGGTGTCGAGGTCGGCGGAGCGGTCAAGAACGTGATGGCGATTGCAGTGGGCACGGCAGACGGCCTGCGTTTGCGGGCCGAGCGCTTGAACAAAAGCAAAGGTGAGTGTGAGGGTGAGGGCGATCAGGTTGAACACTTGGACAACGTGCCGGGGCTGAATGCGCGGGCGGCGCTGATCACCCGCGGCTTGGCTGAAATGCTGCGCTTGGGGCTGGCGCTAGGAGCGCGCAGCGAGACCTTCATGGGTTTGTCCGGCGTTGGCGATCTGGTGCTGACGGCCACTGGCGATCTGTCTCGCAACCGTCGAGTCGGTCTCGGCTTGGCAGAGGGCTTGCCGCTGGCGCAAATTCTGCGCGACCTGGGCCATGTGGCGGAAGGCGTCTACAGCGCGCCAACCGTGCTGGCAAGGGCACGCAG
>CANFYD010000334.1 GCA_947450745.1 Burkholderiales bacterium | reverse complement strand
CCAAGATCACGTCTTACGTGGCGACCGACAACCTGAAGGCCGCTGCGGTGCAGGGCGGCTGGGCAGCCGACCAGATCAAGGATGGCGACACCGTCATCTACGTCACCGGCGACCTGGGCCAGTCAACCGGCCAAGAGCGCAAGAAGGGCTTTCTGGACGGCCTGAACGCCAAGCGCAAGAACGTCAAAGTGGTGGAAGTGCCCACCACGTGGGACCAGACCATGGCTCAGAACGGTGTTGAAACTGCCCTGCGCGCCAACCCCGGCACCACGGTGATTGCTTGCGCCTGGGACGGTGGTGCGCTGGGTGCCAAGGCCGCCATGATGGCTGCGGGCAAAAAGTCCGGCAGCGTGATGATTGCCGGCTTTGACGGCTCGCCCGGCGGCCTGGACATGATGAAGCAAGGCTGGCAGCAAGCCAACGCCGCGCAGATGCTGGCCAAGATCGGCCAAGTGGGCGTGGAAACCGCCATCGCAGCGGCCGAAGGCAAGAAGGTTGCCGCCCGTGTGGACACCGGCTCCTTCCTCGTGCTGCCGGCCAATGTGGACCAGTTCGCCAAGGACTCGGGTGTCGCTCAATTCATGAAGGTCAAGTGAGATGAAGTCCATCTTCCGGCAAGAGTGGTACGGCGCCTTGGTGGCGGTGCTGGTTCTGGGCGTCTTGTTGACGATCATCTCGCCCTATTTTTTCACCACCGGCAACCTCTCCAATATTCTGGTGCAAGCCTCGGTGATTGCCTTGCTGGCAGGTGGACAGACCTTCGTCATCCTGACCGGCGGTGTCGATTTGGCCGTTGGTGCCTTGACGGCCCTGGCCGGAGCGGTCGCCGGTCACATGATGATCAAGCTGGGCGTAGATCCCTATCTGGCGATGGGCGGCGCGCTGGCCATCGGGGCGGCGGTCGGCTTGTTCAACGGCTATTTGGTGGCCTTTGTCGGCATCCCGTCTTTCATCGTCACGCTGGGCGGCCTGACCATGTGGCGTGGCCTGGCTTATGAGGCAACCGGCGGTTTCGACAATTCGGGCATGCCGGCTCCGTTGCCCTTCCTGGGCTACGGCGAGTTGCTGGGCGTGCCGATGCCGATCTGGATCACCGGCACCTTCTTTGTGGTGATGGCCTTTGTGCTGTCCAGCACCAAGCTGGGCCGCTATGTCTACGCCATGGGCTCGAACGAAATGGGCGCGCGCCAGGTCGGCATCAACACCCGCTGGTACAAGCTGAGCGTGTACGTGGTGTCGGGCCTGAGCTGTGCGCTGGGGGCGATTTTGTTGATGTCGCGGATGGATTCGAGCAGCGGCAAGATGGCGCAGATGTTCGAGCTCGACGCGATTGCGGCGGTCATCCTGGGCGGCACCTCGCTGTTTGGCGGACGCGGCAGCATCTGGGGTAGTTTGCTCGGCGCGGTGCTGATCACGATGATCCGCAACGGCATGAATCTGATGGAAATCTCGCAGTTCCGCCAAATGATGGCGATCGGCGCGGTGGTGATTCTGGCGGTCTGGATCGATGTGATTCGCCGTCAACGGTTGCTGAAGAAATGAGCTCAATGCCAATTTGGGTGCTCGGTGAAGCGCTGATGGATTGCGTGGCGCAGCCGGACGGCAGCCTGCGCCCGCTGATGGGCGGCAGCCCGTTCAATATGGCGCGTGCAGCGGCCTTGCGCGGTGCCACGGTCGGTTACTTGAACCCGCTGTCCACCGACCTGTTCGGCCTGCAGATGCGGGCCCAACTGCTCAGCGAGGGCGTGCAGCTGCTGCTGCCGGCCAGCCGCCTGCCGACCTCGCTGGCGGTGGTGCAGTTGGTGGGCGGCCAACCGAGCTACGGTTTTTACCGCGAAGGCATTGCCGACCGCGACTATTCGGTGGAACAGGTCTTGAAGCAACTGGCCGGCACTGCGCCGGGCGTGCTGCACACCGGCTCCTTGCTGCTGGTGCCGCCCGAGCATGAAAAAGTCATCGCCGTGTTGCACGGTGCCAAGGCGCTGGGCTGGACCATCAGCGTGGACGTGAACCTGCGCCCCAAGCTGGCGGCCGACTTGGCGGCCTATGTGGAGGCGGTGCAAGCGGTGGCCAAGTTGGCCGATTGGTTGAAGGCCAGCGATGAGGACCTGGAGCTGCTCGGCTTTGCCGCCCCGTCGCGCGCCGCTGCGCCGCAGATTGCCGCTCACTTCAAGGCGCAAGGTGCCAGCCGCATCGCGCTGACCTTTGGCGCCGACGGGGCCTGGCTGGAGGTGGACGGCAGCGCCGCCGACCAAGACGTGCCCACCGTCACGGTGCTCGACACCGTGGGCGCGGGCGACACGTTCTGGGGCAATTGCCTGGGCGATTGGGTGCTGCAACCCGACGCGGCCCCCGTGCGCGTGGCCACCACCCTGCGCCAAGCGATGCTCGCCGCCGCCATCAACTGCACCCGCTCCGGTTGCCAACCGCCGACCTGGGCCGAAGTTCAAGCCGCTGATTGATGCGGCGTTGATCGGGTCTTGATCTGGCAATGCTGCCGATGGCCTAGTTGCGTCATCTGCGTCATCTGCGTCATCTGCGCCATCTGCGGATGAGCTTCGTAGGGCAGGTCGCGACCCGCGTCTGGCCGACCGGCCGGCCCGCCCGCCCACGCGCCTGCGGATTGATACGAAATATCACCCGATTGATGAAAACCCCGAGGCCCTTGCGCATTTGGGTATCAATGACGGGGTCTCCGGTATCAAATGCCGCACGGGTCGGCGGCTACAGTGGAGTTTGTCGATGCCAACGATGCATCGCCTGACAACCCACACGCTGCAACGCCGGCGAGGAGACACCGCATGAAACTCAAATCCGCTTTGATCCTGGCCTTTGGTTTGGCCGCCGGCCTGACGCATGCCGCCACCACCGAGCTCGTGGTGGCCACCGTCAACAACGGCCACATGATCGAGATGCAAAAGCTGACCCAGCACTTCGAGACCGCCAACCCCGGCATCAAGGTCAAGTGGGTGACGCTGGAAGAAGGCATGCTGCGCCAGCGTGTCACTACCGACATCGCCACCAAGGGCGGGCAGTTCGATGTGATGACGATCGGCATGTATGAGGCACCGATCTGGGGCAAGCGCGGCTGGCTGCAAGAGCTGAAGACCGATGCTGCCTACGATGTGGAGGATTTGCTGCCCGCCGTGCGCAGCGGTTTGTCGGTGGACGGCAAGCTGTTCGCCGCGCCGTTCTACGGCGAAAGCTCGATGCTGATGTACCGCAAGGACCTGGCCGACAAGGCCGGCATCACCGTCGCCGACAAGCCGACCTGGGCCGACATCAAGACTCTGGCCGCCAAGATTCACAACCCGCCGAATGTCTACGGCATCTGCTTGCGCGGCAAGCCGGGCTGGGGCGACAACATGGCGTTTTTGTCCACCTTGGTCAACACCAACGGCGGGCAGTGGTTCGACATGGGCTGGAAGCCGCAAGTCGACAGCAAGCCCTGGCATGACGCGATCAACTTTTACGTCGATCTGCTGAAGAGCTATGGCCCTCCTGGCTCCGCCGCCAACAGCTTCAACGAGATTCTGGCGCTCTACAACGAAGGCAAATGCGGCATGTGGGTCGACGCCACCATCGCAGCCTCCTTCATCACCGACCCGAAGCAATCGAAGGTGGCCGACAAGGTGGCTTTTGCACAGTCGCCGACCACCGTGACCGCCAAGGGCGCGAACTGGTTGTGGGCCTGGTCGCTGGCGATTCCGGCCGGCTCCAAGAAGACGGAAGCCGCGCAGAAGTTCGTCAACTGGGCCACTTCCAAGGACTACATCCAACTGGTCGCCAAGACCAATGGCTGGGCCAGCGTGCCGACCGGCACTCGCAAGAGCACCTACGCCAACCCCGAGTTCCAGAAGGCCGCCAAGTTTGCCGCCGCCGAGAAAATGGCTCTCGACAGCGCCAACCCGAACGACAGCACCTTGCCGAAGAGCCCGTATGTGGGCGTGCAGTTCGCGGCCATCCCCGAGTTCCAGAGCATCGGTTTGGCCGTCGGTCAGCAGATCAGCGCCGCCCTGGCCGGCAAGTCCACGGTAGACCAAGCGCTGAAAGCCGGGCAAGCGTCGGCAGAGCGGGAAATGAAGAAGGCCGGCTACTACAAGTAGCCAAAGGCTCTGAGAGCATTTGGGCTTCTTGCGGCACCCGGCGTTCGTGGAGAAGCGGCGAGTTCGCGGGATCCGCCCGGCGGGACGTTTTGCTGCGTGTCCTCCAGCGCAGCCTAAGGCTGCGGCTTCCTCCTTAACCTCCGCAAAACGCCCCACCGGGCTGATCCTTCGGCTGTGCGTTTACTCATACAGCCGAGTAGGGCGGGTCGGTGACCTGCCCCGGACAACCATGCCGCTACGGCCCTACCTGTCCTCCTCACCCATGGACGCGAACCGCGCTGAATACGATGCAACGTAACGCACCCCGCTTGATCCCCCGCCTGCTGCTGGCGCCGGCCGTGGTCACGCTCTTCCTCTGGATGATCGTGCCGCTGGTCATGACGATCTACTTCTCGTTGATCCGCTACAACCTGATGCAGCCCGATCAGAGCGGCTTTGTCGGGTTGGAGAATTACGCGTACTTCGTCACCGACCCGTCCTTCGGCACGGCGGTGCTCAACACGCTGTTGCTGCTGGGCAGCGTGATCCTGATCACCGTCGTCATGGGCATCGGGCTGGCGCTGTTGATCGATAGCCCGTTCCCCGGCCGCGGCTTGGTGCGGGTGCTGCTGATCTCGCCGTTCTTTGTCATGCCCACGGTCAATGCGCTGTTGTGGAAGCACATGATGATGAATCCCATCTACGGCGTGCTGGCCCAGGTCTGGCATTTCTTTGGCGCCACGCCGGTGGACTGGCTGACCGACTTCCCGCTGCTGAGCGTGATCGTCATCGTGTCCTGGCAGTGGTTGCCGTTTGCCACGCTGATCTTCATCACCTCGCTGCAAAGCATGAACCGCGAACAGCTCGAAGCCTCGCGCAGGGACGGTGCCAACTACCTCCAGCAGCTGCGCTACCTGTACCTGCCGCACCTGGCCCGTTCGGTGGCCAT
>CANFYD010000333.1 GCA_947450745.1 Burkholderiales bacterium | reverse complement strand
TCGACACGGTCCACCAGGGTGTTGTCCGAAAACGGCTTTTCGACAAAATCGAAAGCACCACGCTTGACCGCCGCCACCGCCGTGGGCACATCGCCATGGCCAGTCAGAAAGATCACCGGCAAAGCACCACCTGCACCGCAGACGCCGCGCTCGATCAAGCGTTCGAACAAGGCCAGCCCACTCATCCCCGGCATGCGCACATCAAGCAACAGGCAAGACGGCGCATCGGGCCAGCCCAGCGCTCGGTCCGGCCGGGCGTCCAGCATCGCTTCAAAGGCTTCGGCGCTGGAGAAACCTTCGGACAGCAGCCGGCGCGAGCGCAGCAGCCAGCCCAGTGCATCGCGCACCACGTCTTCGTCATCGACGAGATAAATCATCGGAATCTTTTTGCTGTTCATTGACGTTGTCCTGCTGAATCAAGGGTGGCCACGCTGCCGTCCGCCGGCAATGTAAAACGAAACTCGGTGCCACCGGAACCACCACCCGGGGTTTCCCGCGTGAAAAAATCCATCGCGCCGCCATGTTGCTCCACCACCGTGCGGCACAGGCTCAAGCCCAAGCCCATGCCCTCGGCACGGGTGGTGAAAAACGGGGTGTAGAGCTGCCGCCCAACCTCCGGCGCAATGCCCGGCCCGCAGTCCAGCACCGAGAAACTGATCCAGCGCCCCTCCATTGGGCAGGCGCGCAGCGTCAGCACCCGGTTGGCCAGCGGCGTGCTGCCGTCCATGGCCTGGATGCCGTTGCGGGTCAGGTTCAGCAGCACTTGCTCGACCATCGTGCGGTCACAGCGCACGCGTGGGGCGGGCACCGGCAGCTCGACATCGACGCGGGTGCCACTCTTGCGCGCTTGCAAGCGCACCAGCGGCAGCACCGCGTCAAACAATTCGTCGACACCGATGCTTTCACGCGCCTGATCGCGCCGGCGCACAAAGTCATGCACGCTCTTGATCACCCGCCCGGCTCGCTCGGCCTGCTCGGCAATGCGGATGGCCGCTTGGCGCACCAGATCCGGCGTCTGCGGATCGTCGGCTTCGAGCGTCAGCAAATTGATCGAGGCGGTGGCGTAACTGGCAATCGCCGCCAACGGCTGGTTCAGCTCATGACTGAGCAGCGAGGCCATTTCTCCGACGGTGGCCAAGCGGGCGGTGGCCTGCAGGCGGTCCGTTTGCTGGCGCGACAGCTCCTCCATGCGGCGCTGGTCGCTGACGTCAAGCACCGCACTCATCCAGCCGGTCTGCTGGCCTTTGGCATCCAGCAACGGCGCTTCGAAGATCAGCACCGGAAAGCGCTCGCCGCTGCGCCGCATGAAGACGGTCTCAAAGCCCTGGCGCGGGTCTTTGCCGCCAGGGCTGCTGTCGAGTTGCCAGCGTGCGCTGCGGTCGCGGTGGCGGTGCCGATATTCCTCGACAAACTCGGGCGGCCAGTAGGGCGGCGGCGTGTGGCCGAACAACTCCTCCGGCTTGAACCCGACGATGGCGCAAAAAGCCGGGTTGACGTAGGTGATCTCGCCCTTCATGTCGCGCGCCCGCAGCCCGGTGATCAGCGAATTTTCCATCGCGTGCCGGAATGCCAATGACTCGGCCAGCGCGCGCTCCGCAAAGGCACGCCGGCGGCCGTCACGGGCCAGCAGCAGCACCACGAAGAACAGGGCCAGCGACAAACCGAGCACCAGCGCCGTGGCCAGGTTCGGAATCAGGCTGGGCCGCCCGGCTGCCGCGTCGACCTTCAGTTGCAAGGTCAGACCCGGCAGGTCGACCAGCCGCTCGGACAGAAAAACCCCAGCACCCCGGGCCAGCCCGGTGCGTGCCAAGCGCGTGCCGTCACCTTCGACAAAGCTGACCTCATGCCCGCGCGCCAAATCTTGCGTGACCGACTCTTCGAGCAAATAGCGCAAGCTCAAGGTCGCCACGACATAAGCCTCGGCCTGCCCCGAACGCAGTTGCGGCAGGCATAGATCGACAACCTCCATGCCCTCGCCACCGGCCATCGGCACAAAAAAGCTGCGCGAATACAGCTGCGAGCCGTGCCGCAACGCCGCCACGCAGGCCAGCTCGGTTTCGATTTGCATCTGCTCACGGGCAATTTGCGCAAACAGCGGCGTCACCCCCGGCGCTTCCGAGGCATGGAGCACACGGCGCTGTGCGTCCCGGTATTCGATGCGCAGCAAGGGCCGGTTGCGACGCATCAGCTCGGCCGCATCCTGCCGCCAGCGCGGGCCGACCGGCTCGTCCCACAACAAGCTCTGCAAGCCAAGCAGGTCGCGGCCGGCGATCTGCTTGGCACGCGCGGCGACCTCGGTCGCCACCAAGTCGGCCTGCTCTTGCACCCGCGAGGCTTCATAGCTGATGGTCAAGGCCAGCAACAGCGATTGAGCCACCAGCAGCAAGGCGACCAGCGCCCCCCACAACAAGGCGCGCCGCCAGCGCGACGGGCGCGCCAGATCGTTCGGCTGTGGGGTCGGGGATAGCAGAGGCATTTCCAATCAGTATCCTTTGCGCTGAACACACAACAGATGAGCAGTTTTGCGTATGAAAGCGTGCCGGCATCGGCTCCACACTACCGTCCGCAGAGGCCTCGCCACACCTTGCGCGACACGCATTGTCGGTCGGTGAAAGTCCGACTCCTACAATCGACCATCGTCTCTGGACTCAGTCCTGAGGCTCTCAGCGGCTTGCCAGGAGAATTAGCCCCATGCCCACCATGTCAGAACAAAAGAACGCCCAGTTTCGCCAAGCAGCACTCGATTACCACGAGTTTCCGACCCCGGGCAAGATTGCGATCACCTCCACCAAGCAGATGATCAATCAGCGCGATCTGGCGCTGGCTTATTCGCCCGGCGTTGCCGCAGCCTGCGAAGAGATCGTCGCCGACCCGGCCAATGCCTATCGCTACACCGCACGCGGCAATTTGGTCGCCGTGGTGACCAACGGCACGGCCGTGCTGGGCCTGGGCGACATCGGGCCGCTGGCTTCCAAGCCGGTGATGGAAGGCAAGGCGGTGCTGTTCAAGAAGTTCGCCGGCATCGACGTGTTCGACCTGGAAATCCAGGAGCGCGACCTCGACAAACTGGTCGACATCATCGCCGCGCTGGAGCCTACCTTCGGCGGCATCAACCTCGAAGACATCAAGGCTCCGGACTGCTTCTACGTCGAGCGCAAGCTGCGCGAGCGGATGAAGATTCCGGTTTTCCATGACGACCAGCACGGCACGGCGATCGTCGTCGGTGCGGCCTTTCTGAACGGTCTGAAGGTTTTGGGCAAGGACATCAAGACGGTCAAATTGGTGACCTCGGGTGCCGGTGCCGCAGCGCTGGCCTGCTTGGGCTTGCTGATGAAGCTGGGCTTGCCGCGCGAGAACATCTGGGTCACCGACTTGGCTGGCGTGGTCTACCAGGGCCGCACCGAGCTGATGGACCCGGACAAGGCCGGCTTTGCCCAAGCGACCGACCTGCGCAGCCTCAGCGATGTGATCGCCGGGGCCGATGTGTTCTTGGGCTTGTCGGCTGGCGGCGTGATGAAGCCGGCGATGGTGGCCAAAATGGCGGCGCGGCCAATGATCTTCGCGTTGGCCAACCCGACGCCGGAAATCACCCCCGAGGAAGTCAAGGCGGTACGCGACGACGCCATCATGGCGACCGGCCGCACCGATTACCCGAACCAGGTCAACAACGTCCTGTGCTTCCCCTACATCTTCCGCGGTGCACTGGACTGCCGCGCCACCACGATCACCGATGAGATGGAAATTGCGGCCGTCCACGCGATTGCCGAATTGGCACAAGCCGAGCAGAGCGAAGTAGTCGCTGCCGCCTACGCCGGCGTGAACCTGAGCTTTGGCCCCGAATACCTGATCCCCAAGCCGTTTGACCCGCGCCTGATGATGAAGATCGCCCCGGCAGTGGCCCAAGCGGCGGCCGATTGTGGTGTCGCCCAGCGACCGATCCAGGACATGGACGCCTACCGCGAAAAGCTGCTGAGCTTCGTCTACGCCTCGGGCACGACGATGAAACCGATCTTTGCCGTCGCCAAGCGCGCCGTCAACAAGCGCATCGCCTATGCCGAAGGGGAAGAAGAGCGCGTGCTGCGGGCGATTCAAGTCGTCATCGACGAAGGCCTGGCCCGTCCGACCCTGATCGGCCGGCCGGCCGTCATCGCCGAGCGCTGCGAACGCTTCGGCCTGCGGCTGCAAGAAGGCCGCGACTACGACGTCGTCAACGTCGAAGATGACCACCGCTACCGCGATTACTGGCAGACCTATCACCAGATGACCGAGCGCCGCGGCGTGACCGCCCAGTTGGCCAAGATCGAGATGCGTCGCCGCCTGACTTTGATCGGCTGCATGATGCTGCACAAGGGCGAAGTGGACGGCATGTTGTGCGGCACCTGGAGCAACACCGCCATGCACTTGCAATACGTCGATCAGGTGATCGGCAAGCGCCCGGGCGTCAAGACCTTTGCCTGCATGAACAGCCTGATCCTGCCGGGCCGCCAGGTGATGCTGGTGGACACCCACGTCAACTACGACCCGACCGCCGAGCAACTGGCCGAAATCACCGTGATGGCCGCCGAGGAAATGATGCGCTTCGGCCTGCGCCCGAAAGCGGCGCTGCTGTCGCACAGCAACTTTGGCTCCAGCAACCAGCCGTCAGCAATCAAGATGCGCGAAGCGCTGGCACTGATTCAAGCCAATGCTCCGTGGCTGGAAGTGGACGGCGAAATGCACGGCGACACCGCACTCGATGCCGATTACCGCAAGAACTTGATGCCCAACAGCACGCTCAGCGGCGAAGCCAATTTGCTGGTGCTGCCGAACATCGATGCGGCCAATATCTCCTACAACCTGCTGAAGACAGCGGCCGGCGGCGGTATCGCGATCGGCCCGGTGCTGCTCGGCGCGGCCAAGCCTGTGCATGTGTTGACGCCCTCGGCCACCGTGCGCCGCATCGTCAACATGACTGCACTGACGGTTGCCGACGCCAACGCAGCACGCTGAGACGGAAAGAACTTTTTACTGCGCGGCCGCCATGCGTCGTTGGTCGGATGCTCGTGATCCTCACGTACCTGAAGTA
>CANFYD010000332.1 GCA_947450745.1 Burkholderiales bacterium | reverse complement strand
CGGCAATGCTCAAGTCTTTGGCACCCCCACCATTTCTGACGGCATGGCCATGGGCACCGAAGGCATGAAATATTCGCTGGTGTCGCGCGAAGTCATTGCCGACTGTGTTGAAACCTGCGTCGGCGGGCAGTGGATGGACGGCGTGCTGGTGCTCGGCGGCTGCGACAAGAACATGCCCGGCGGCTTGATGGGCATGTTGCGTGCCAATGTGCCGGCCATTTACGTCTACGGCGGCACCATTTTGCCGGGCCGCTACAAGGGGCAAGACCTCAACATCGTCAGCGTGTTCGAGGCGGTGGGGCAGTTTTCAGCCGGCAAGATGAGCGAGGAAGACTTCCTCGAAATCGAGCGCCGCGCCATCCCCGGCAGCGGCTCTTGCGGCGGCATGTACACGGCCAACACGATGAGCTCGGCCTTCGAGGCGCTGGGCATCAGCCTGCCATTCTCCAGCACCGAAGCGAACGTGCATGAAGAAAAAGTGACCTCGACCCGCGAGGCCGCACGCGTGCTGGTGGAAGCCGTCAAGGCCGACTTGAAGCCGCGTGACATCGTCACCAAAGCGTCGATCGAAAACGCCGTGGCCGTCATCATGGCCACCGGCGGCTCGACCAATGCGGTGCTGCACTTCCTGGCCATCGCCCATGCGGCCGAGGTGGAATGGGACATCGACGACTTCGAGCGCATGCGCAAGAAGATCCCGGTGCTGTGCGACCTCAAGCCCAGCGGCCAATATCTGGCGGTTGACCTGCACCGCGCCGGCGGCATTCCGCAAGTGATGAAGACGCTGCTGAAGGCCGGTCTGCTGAACGGCGACTGCATCACCATCACCGGCAAAACGGTGGCCGAGAACCTGGCCGACATTCCCGACTCACCGCGCCTTGACCAGGACGTGATCCGTGACATCGACGCGCCGATCTATGCGCAAGGCCACTTGGCGATCCTGCGCGGCAACTTGTCTCCCGAAGGCTGCGTGGCCAAGATCACCGGCCTGAAGAACCCGGTGATGACCGGCCCGGCGCGGGTTTTTGACGACGAGCAGACGGCGCTGGCCGCCATCATGGCGAACCAGATCGTGGCCGGCGATGTGATGGTGCTGCGCTACTTGGGTCCCAAGGGCGGGCCTGGCATGCCGGAAATGCTGGCACCCACCGGCGCCTTGATCGGCCAAGGTCTGGGCGAGTCGGTCGGCTTGGTGACCGACGGGCGCTTCTCCGGCGGCACTTGGGGCATGGTGGTCGGCCACGTCGCACCGGAAGCCTACGAGGGCGGTGTGATTGCGCTGGTGCATGAAGGCGACAGCATCACCATCGATGCGCACAAGCTGGAATTGGAGTTGCACGTCAGCCCCGCAGAGTTGGCGCAACGCAAAGCCTTGTGGCAACAACCCGCACCCCGTTACACCCGCGGCGTGCTCGCCAAGTTTGCCAAGAACGCGTCCAGCGCCAGCACCGGCGCGGTGTTGGATCGCTGAGCGGGTTTGGGGGCGCGGGCCGGCCTTACTTGCGCTTGTTCGTGCCGCCCTGCCCCAGGGCATCCAGCGTTTTGGCGCGGCGAGCGGCCTTTCTTTCATCCAAGCGCTGCATCGCTTTACGCTGCGTCAGGCCGCTGGAATCGGCCCAAGCCCACCACGCGACGGCGCAGGCGAACGGCGACAGCACCCACCACCAGCTCAATTCACCGACCGCGCCAAAGATCGGGCCGAACGCCAATAACTTCAGCAACACCAGCGCAACGCCGACAGCAACAAACCACATAGCACCACTCCCCATCTGCCTTGGCCTGCGCGGCCTTCAACAGAACCTTAAAATCTGCTCAGCGTGCATGCCGTGACAGACGCAGCTACAAACTGTAGTGCAGATTACTGGCTGAAGATTCCAGGCCTCCCCCCTTGTTCCTCTGAAAGAAACAAATGAAATCTTCCCTCGTTTCGAATGCCCTGATGTTGTCGGCCACAGTCGTCGCCTTGCTTGCTGCACCGACCGCTTCGGCCAATATGGCTCTGGCACAGAAAAAGAACTGCATGGCCTGCCACGCCATGGACAAGAAGATCGTCGGCCCGTCTTACAAGGATGTGGCCGCCAAATACGCCGACGACAAAGAAGCCGTCGCCAAGCTGGCCGACAAAATCATCAAGGGCGGTGCCGGCGTCTGGGGTCCGGTGCCTATGCCTGCCAATGCACAGGTCAGCCCGGCTGAAGCCACTCAACTGGCGCAATGGATCCTGACGGTGAAGTGAAAGCTGCATCGCCTTGAATGAAGAACAGGCCCGGGTGATTAAAAAAATTAAATATTGAGGCAAAGGCACCGATAACACGCGCAGAACTCATCCTCACAGGAGCTTCTGATGCCAGTTACCAGCCGAATCTTCTCGCTCACACTCGTGCTTGGCCTCTTGCCCGCATTGCTTGCCGGCCCAGCCCACGCCGCTGAGGACGCCATCGTCACCGATCGTCCCGACTTCGTTGAGTCCAGCAATGTCGTGGGCAAGGGCCGCTTCCAGATCGAAACCAGCATCGCCTTCGAGACCGATCGGGCGGACGGGATCAAAACGCGGACGCGCAACACCCCCACGCTGCTGCGCTTCGGTGTCAGCGACAACCTGGAATTACGCCTTGAGACCGACGGTGCCCAGCAATTGCGCACCAGCGGTGCCGACACCAACAGCAGTCAACGTGGCTGGACCGATCTGGCCATCGGGCTGAAGTGGCATCAACGTGATGCGGATAGCGCCACCGGCCAGCCCGGCTTGGCTTGGCTGATTCACTTGGACGTCGACTCCGGCGCGGCAGACTTTCGTGGCCAGGGTTTGCGCCCTTCGGTGCGTTTCGTCGCGGAATGGGAGCTGCCTCATGGCTGGTCGGCGGGTCTGATGCCCGGCCTGTACGTTGACCGCAGCACAGAGGGGCGGCGTTTCATCGGCGGCATTCTGGCAGGCGTCATCGGCAAATCCTTGACGGACGAGTTGCGCGCTTTTGTTGAAATTTCGGCACAACAGCTTGCGTCAGCACGCGACGGCGGCCAAGTGATCACGCTTGATGCAGGTTTGGCTTACATGATCAATCCATCGCTGCAGCTTGATCTGGCGGTCGCGCATGGTCTCAACAAGGCCAGCCCTGATTTCGGCTGGACGTTAGGGCTTTCAGCGAAGTTCTGAACATGATTGACTGCTGGCACATCCCTTGGATCGCTCAGTGCGCAGCCAAAGGCCGGGCACAAGTTGCAGGTCAGGCAGCGGTTGGACGAATCGTCCGCGATAAATTTAAACCCACAGAACAGAAGAAAGTCTCGACGCCATGAAGCTGCGCACAGAAATCGTCTTATTTGGATTGGCCGGTGTCTTGATCGCAGCCGTCGTCGGTGTTATCGGCCTGAGCAGTTCAAGTCGTCAGGGTGCCGCTCTTGACGAAGCGATCCAGGCCGGCCAAGCGCTGCAGGCCAGCCAAGAAGCCGACATGATGCACGACGCCTTGCGCGGCGATGTCTTGCTCGCGTTACTGGGTGCCATGGACAACACGCCCGAGCGGGTGAAGGAAGCCGAGGCTGGCTTGGTCGAGCACCAAAAGACCTTTGAAGAAGCGCTGGAGCGACTCAAACAGCTCCCCTTGTCGGCCGATTCGCGGGCTGCGCTGGCGCGCACCGAGCCCTTGTTCAAGGCTTATGTGAACAGCACCAGCACGACAATCACGGCTGCGAAAACCGACGCCGAAGCCGGGCGCAAGGCGATGCCAGCCTTTCAGTCCGCCTTCACGCAGCTGGAGACGGAGATGGCGGCCCAGTCGGAGTCGATTCGAAAGTCCGGCGACGAGCTCAACAAGCGTGCAGCCGAAGGTGTCTTGCAGACCCAGTTGTCCATCGTTATCGCGCTGCTTTTGGCTTCGGTCAGCCTGATCACGGTGGCTTGGTGGCTGGCCAACATGCTGTCACGACCGATGGGCCACGCATTGGAAGTGGCCGAGCGTCTAGCCGCAGGCGAACTCGGCCATACCGTGCTGCCGCAAGGCAATGATGAAACTCGCTTGCTGCTGCAGTCGATGGTCAAAATGCAACGCAATCTCAGCAGCATCGTCGGCGACGTGCAGCGCAACGCCGAACAGGTCGCCACCGCCAGCGCCGAGATTGCCCGCGGCAACCAAGATCTTTCCGAGCGAACCGAGCGGCAGGCCGGCGCACTCCAAGTGACGGCCTCGACGATGGACGAACTCGGTGCCACGGTCAGCCACAACGCCGGCAATGCGCAGCAGGCAAGCCTCTTGGCTTCCAGCGCAACTGCTGTCGCGGTGAAAGGTGGCGCGGTAGTGAGCCAGGTGGTGGAGACCATGCGCGGCATCAACGACAGCAGCCGAAAGATCGCCGACATCACCTCAGTCATCGACGGCATCGCCTTCCAGACCAATATCCTGGCCCTCAATGCGGCGGTCGAGGCAGCTCGTGCTGGTGAGCAAGGCCGCGGGTTTGCCGTGGTGGCTACCGAAGTGCGCAGCCTCGCGCAGCGCAGTGCTGCGGCGGCGCGCGAGATCAAGGCACTGACCACAGCCAGCGTCGAGCGAGTCGAGCATGGCACCGTGCTGGTCGATGATGCTGGCCGCACGATGGCCGAAATCGTCACATCCATTCAGCGCGTGGCCGATATCGTCGGGGAAATCAGCACGGCCAGCGCCGAACAAAGTGCCGGCGTGCAGCAAATCGGACATTCGGTGGCGCAGATGGATCAGGCCACCCAGCAGAATGCCGCCCTGGTCGAAGAAAGCGCCGCTGCCGCCGACAGCTTGCGCGAGCAGGCCGACCAACTGGTACGCGCGGTCGGAGCCTTCCGTCTCTGAAGGCCGCACTGGCCTGCTGACCTCGTTGCCCCGATACACGCCGATAGCGAAGATGCTGCTTGCGCAGCACCCGCTATCAGTTGCTTTCAGTCAACTGATCGAGGATTGCCGGGTTTTGGTGATCACTAACGTCGGAATACGACATAAGTGCTCCCCAAACCCGGCACACGCCTTCAGCCTGCGTGCTGCTTGCGCAGCACCCTCAATCAGTTGCTTTCAGTCAACTGATCGAGGATTGCCGGGTTTTGGTG
>CANFYD010000331.1 GCA_947450745.1 Burkholderiales bacterium | reverse complement strand
TCGGTATACATGCTGCGCTGCAGGTTCTGACTGACGATCAGCTCCTCGGCGACCACGGTTTGATGACGGGTCTGCGCCGCATGAATGCTGAAAATGAAATCGCAACCGGGTGGGTCGATTTCATAAAACAACTCGATCGTGAATTTCAGTCTGAGCAAGGGATGGACTCGGTCAAGGGCAAGGAGATGGGGCAGATTATCTGCGCCGATTGAGGGCATTCCTGATCCCTGGCGGTGCCCGGCGTTCGCGGAGAAACGATGTGCTCGCGGGATCAGCGCGGCGGGATGTTTTGCTTCGTGTCCTCCAGCGCAGCCTAGGGCTGCGGCCTCCTCCTTGACCTCCGCAAAACGCCCCGCCGCGCTGATCCTTCGACTGTGTGTTTCTTCAATCTAGCGAACGCAGGTGCCTGTTCAGCAAGGGCATTGGGTGTGTCATGCAGCGAAGTCAAGGAGGAGCGCAGCGGATGGAGAGAGCCCGGACTCAAACAGTCCTGTGGACTGTTTGTGCCTAGCGAGCGCCAGGGCCGCTGGCCCTGGCATGAGTGGCAGGACGCACCCGATGGCCGCAGCTCCGGCAGCGTTTCGCAAAGTGGAGGCTTTTGTTTCTTGAGGGCTGAATTGCAATAAGCCGGGCGACGTCTTGAACGCCACCCGGCAACAGAACCCGTCGGTCAGTCAGTCAATTACTTGCCGCCGCCGGGTACCTTGCCTTCCACACCCTTGACGTAGAAGTTGATGCCGGACAACACCTTGTCGTCAGCCACTTCGTCCTTCTTTAGCCATTCCTTGCCGTCTTGCGCCAGCAACGGGCCTTTCCAGATGGAGAAGCTGCCGTCTTTCAAACCGGCCTTGACCTTCTCGACCGCCGCTTTTGTCTCGGCGGGCACCACTTCGGCGATGGAGACCAAGTCGATCGCGCCTTCCTTGACACCCCACCAGGCATGCTTGCCGGCACCGGCCACCCACTTGCCGTCGAGCGCTTCACGCACGCTGGCGATGTAGTACGGCGCCCAGTTGATGACGGCCGAGCCCAGGTGGGCTTTCGGGCCGTAGGCGGTCATGTCGGAATCCCAGCCAAACGCGTACTTGCCGTTCTTCTCGGCGGTTTGCAGCACGGCCGACGAGTCGGTGTTCTGCATCAGCACGTCGGCCCCGCCGTTGATCAGCGACTGCGCCGCTTCGGTTTCCTTCGGCGGGTTGAACCATTCGTTCACCCACACGACCTTGACCTTGACCTTGGGGTTCATGCTTTGCGCACCCAGGGTGAAGCTGTTGATGTTGCGGATCACCTCGGGGATGGGGATGGAACCGACCACGCCCAGCGTGTTCGACTTGGTCATCTTGCCGGCGATCACACCGGCCATGTAAGCACCTTCGTAGGTGCGCGAGTCGTAGGTGCGCAGGTTGTCTGCCTGCTTGTAGCCGGTGGCATGCTCGAACTTCACGTCCTTGCTGTCGGCCGCCGCCTTCAGCATCGGTTCCATATAGCCAAAAGTGGTGCCGAAAATCAGCTTGTTGCCCTGCCCCACCATGTCGCGGAAGACGCGTTCGGCGTCGGCGGCTTCAGGCACTTTTTCGACAAAGCTGGTGACCACCTTGTCGCCAAATTCTTGTTCCACCGCCTTGCGGGCGTTGTCGTGGGCAAAGGTCCAGCCGCCGTCGCCGACCGGGCCGACGTAAGCAAAAGCGATCTTCAGCGGCTCAGGCTTGACCACCACGGCCGCCGAGGCGGGAGCTGCCGCCGGCACAGCGGCTTCTTCCTTCTTGCCGCAACCAACCAGGGCGACCGAGGCCGCCAAGACAGCCAGGGTCGACCCGCCGGCAAATTTCAACAATTGACGCTTGCTTTTCATAGTCATGTGGATACCGCGAACAGTTGTAAATAGAGCTCTCACGAGCCCGGGAAAAAAGGTTTGCCCAACGAGGCCGGCATATTCGCCCGGATAAAACCGGCATTGCTGGAAATCAGCACCAACACCACGATGGTAGACAGGTAGGGCAGCATGCTCAGAAACTGGCTTGCCACCTCCACGCCCTGCCCTTGCAAATGGAATTGCAGCATGGTGACAAAGCCGAACAGGTAAGCACCAAGCAACACCCGTGCCGGACGCCAGGTCGCGAAGGTGGTCAGCGCCAGCGCGATCCAACCCTTGCCGGCCACCATGCCTTCAACCCACAGCGGCGTGTAGATGACCGACAAATAAGCGCCGGCCAAACCGCACAACGCGCCACCGCACATCACCGCCGCCAGCCGGATCGGCCGCACCGGATAACCGAGCGCGTGAGCTGATTCAGGCGACTCGCCGACCGCGCGCAGCACCAGCCCGGCGCGCGAGCGGTAGAGAAACCAGGCCAGCGCCGCCGTCAGGGCAATGGCTGCGTAAACCAGCGGATGCTGCTTGAAAAAAGCCGGCCCGAAAAACGGGATGTCAGCCAGGCCGGGCAGCTCGAAATGCGTGCGCGGGGTCAATTTTTCCTGCGTGTAGCGGATGCCGACAAAGGCCGAGAACCCGGTGCCGAACAAGCTCAGCGCCAGGCCGGCCGCATATTGGTTGGTGCCCAGCCAGATCACCAGCACACCGAACAAGCCGGCCAACACCGCGCCAGCCCCCATACCGGCGGCAAAACCCAGCCAGTCGTTGCCGGTGTGCACGGCGGTGGCGAAGCCGGCCACGGCGGCCACCAGCATCAAGCCCTCGGCGCCGAGGTTGACGATGCCGGCCCGCTCGTTGATCAATAAACCTAGCGCGGCCAGCGCCAGCAAGGTGCCGGCATTCATCGAGGCGGCAATCAACAGTGCAATGGAGTCCATGCGGCCGGCCTCAGAGAACAACGGGGGGGGAAGGCTGCGGCAGCGTCGGCGCAAGCGGACTTGCCTTGACCCAGCGCAGGCGCGAATGAATCAGCGTGTCGCAAGCCAGCAGCGTGAACAGCAGCAAGCCCTGGAACACGCCGGTGATCGACTTGGGCAGGCCCAGGCGCGACTGCGCCAGCTCACCGCCGATGTAGAACATGCTCATCAACAAGCCCGAAAACACGATGCCCACCGGATGCAGGCGTCCGACAAAGGCCACGATGATGGCGGCAAAACCGTAACCGGCCGGCACATACGGCGTCAGTTGACCCAACGGCCCGGCCACCTCCAGCGCACCGGCCAGGCCGGCCATGCCGCCGGACAGCAGCAGCGCCGTCCAGATCGCGCGGGTCGATGAAAACCCCGCATAGCGCGCCGCTGCCGGGGCCAAGCCGCCCACTTGCAGCGCGAAGCCGGTGTAGGTGCGGAACAGCAGCACCCAGAAACCCAGCACCGCCGCCGCCGCAATCAGCAGGCCGATGTGCAAGCGCCAGCCGTCGAATAGGCGCGGGATCTGGGTGACGGATAAGAAGGTGATCGACTGCGGGAAGTTATAGCCCTTCGGGTCCTTCCAGGGCCCGTAGACCAAATAGCTCAGCAACAGATCGGCCACATAGACCAGCATCAGGCTGACCAGAATCTCGTTTGCGTTGAAACGCACCCGCAGCCAGGCGGTGATGCCAGCCCAGCACATGCCGCCCAGCACGCCGGCGGCCAGAATCCACACCACGATCAAGCGGCTGCTGCCGGCATCGGCCTGCATCGCCACCCAGCCTGCGGCCAGCGCGCCGACGATGAACTGCCCCTCGGCGCCGATGTTCCAGACATTCGAGCGAAAGCAGACCGCCAGACCGAGCGCAATCAGAATCAGCGGCGTCGCCTTCAAACCCAGCTCGCTGAGGGCGTAAGCCGAGCGAATCGGCTCCCAGAAGAACATCTGCAAACCACGCAGCGGGTCCTTGCCCAGCAGCAGGAACAGGGCGATGCCGAGCAGCACGGTGAGGGCCAGCGCCAGCAACGGCGAGGCCAGGGACATCAGCCGCGACGGCTGCGGGCGCACTTCAAGCTTGAACATCGCTCACCTCCAAGGCAGGCAGCAACGGCGGCGGCCCGTCCGACCACAGCCCGCTCATCCACTCGCCGATCAAGGCCCGGCTGGCATCGGCCAGCGCCAGCGGCGGCGACAAACGGCCGGCCGCCATCACCACCAAACGGTCACTGATTTCGAACAATTCGTCCAACTCCTCGCTGACCACCAGGACCGCGCAGCCGGCGTCGCGCAGCTTCAGCAGCTCACCGCGAATTTGCGCCGCTGCGCCCACATCCACGCCCCAGGTCGGCTGCGAAATGATCAGCACGCGGGGTTTGGCATCGATCTCGCGGCCGACGATGAACTTCTGCAAATTGCCGCCCGACAAGCTGCGCGCCGCCGCACCGGCCCCACCGGCGCGGACGTTGAAGCGAGCAATCAGGTCTTCGGCCAAGCGCTGCACCCGCCCGGTGCGTATCCAGCCCAAGCGGGTCACGTTTTCGGTGCGCGTCAGCAAGGTGTTCTGCGCCAGCGACAGCGTCGGCACCGCGCCGCGCCCGAGCCGCTCTTCCGGCACGAAATGCAGGCCCTGGCGACGCCGCTTGCGCGGGTTGTGGCGGGCAATGTCCTGGCCGAACAGCAGCAAGCTGTCGCGCGGCACACGTGGGTCCTCGCCGGACAACGCCGCCATCAGCTCCTGCTGCCCGTTGCCGGACACACCGGCCACACCGAGGATTTCCCCGCTGTGCAGGGACAAGACCAGATCGACAAGCGTCGTGCCGAATGGCTGCGACTTGGCCAGGCTCAGGCGGCGCAACTCCAGCACCGCCGGGCCCGGCTTGCTCAACTGGCGCTGCAGCTGCGGCGGCTCGGCCCCGATCATCAAGCGCGACAACTGGGCATTGCTCTGCGTGCGCGGGTCCACCTCGCCGGTGACGCGACCGGCCCGCAGCACGGTGCAGTGATCGCACAGCGCGCGGATCTCGTCGAGCTTGTGGCTGATGTAGAGAATGGCGCAGCCGCCCTCGGCCAGTTGGCGCAGCGTGATGAAGAGCTGCGCAGCCGCCTGCGGCGTCAGCACCGAGGTCGGCTCATCCAAGATCAACAACTGCGGCTTGCCCAGCAGCGCACGGACGATCTCGACGCGCTGCCGCTCACCGACCGACAGGCTCAGCACGGGCCGCAACGGG
>CANFYD010000330.1 GCA_947450745.1 Burkholderiales bacterium | reverse complement strand
GAGCCTGCAACTGCCGTTTGCCATCTGGCCGTTGATCCGGCTCACCAGTGACCGGCATTTGATGGGCAGTTACGCCAATGGGCCGTGGCTGAAGCTGTCCGCCTGGGCGCTGTTCGGCTTGATCAGCGTGGCTAATCTTTGGTTGCTGGCCGATCTGTTGTTGGGCTGAACAAGCCATTCCGACAGTTTCACGATTGAACGATTGATCCCTTAGCGGAGACGGAAATGAGCGAATCCTCCAATGCATCATCATCAGCGAGCGCAGCTGTTTTCAGCTTCCTCGACAAAGAACGCACGATTGCCGGTGCCGGCTTCAACCGCTGGCTGGTGCCGCCGGCCGCGCTGGCCATCCACTTGTGCATCGGCATGGCTTATGGCTTTTCGGTGTTCTGGTTGCCACTGTCCAAGGCGATCGGCTTGAACGCCGCACAGACTTGCCCAAAAGACATGAGCTTGCTGGCCGAGCTGTTTGCCAGCGGCTGCGACTGGCGCATTTCCAGCCTGGGCTGGATGTACACGCTGTTCTTCGTGCTGCTCGGCTCGTCAGCCGCGCTGTGGGGCGGCTGGTTGGAGCGGGCCGGCCCACGCAAGGCCGGGGTCGTGTCGGCGCTGTGCTGGTGCGGCGGTTTGCTGATCTCGGCGCTGGGCGTCTACACCCACCAGCTCTGGCTGCTGTGGTTGGGCTCCGGGGTGATTGGCGGCATCGGCCTGGGGCTGGGCTATATCTCGCCGGTGTCCACGCTGATCAAGTGGTTCCCGGACAAGCGCGGCATGGCGACCGGCATGGCCATCATGGGCTTTGGCGGCGGCGCGATGATCGGCTCGCCGATGGCGGCCGAACTGATGAAGCTGTTCGCCACTTCGTCGAACGTCGGTGTGGCGCAGACCTTTCTGGTCATGGCCGCCATCTATTTCGTCTTCATGATGGGCGGGGCGATGGGCTACCGCGTGCCGCCCAGTGGCTGGAAGCCGGCCGGCTGGACGCCTCCCGCAGCGAGCAGCAATGTGATGATCACGCAGCGCCATGTGCATGTGAAAAAGGTCTGGAGCATTCCGCAGTTCTGGCTGATCTGGATGGTGCTGTGCATGAACGTCAGCGCCGGCATCGGCGTGATCGGCATGGCCAGCCCGATGTTGCAAGAGGTGTTCGGCGGCGGCTTGATCGGCGTCGCCAAGAAGTTCGGTGAACTCGACAAGGCCGAGCTGGGCGCCATTGCCGGTGTGGCCGCAGGCTTTACCGCGCTGCTGAGCTTGTTCAATATCGGCGGGCGCTTCTTCTGGGCCAGCTTGTCCGACAAGCTCGGTCGCAAGCTGACCTATGTGGTGTTCTTTGTGCTCGGCGGCCTGCTTTATGCCAGCATTCCCGGCAGTGCCGGTGCCGGCAGCAAGCTGCTGTTCGTGGCGGCCTTTTGCATCATTTTGAGCATGTACGGCGGCGGCTTTGCGACCGTGCCGGCTTATCTGGCCGACCTGTTCGGCACCCAGATGGTGGGGGCGATTCACGGCCGGCTGCTGACCGCCTGGGCGACGGCCGGCATCTTGGGTCCGGTGGTGGTGAACTACATGCGCGAGTACCAACTCGGGCTGGGCATCCCGCGTGAGCAGGTCTACAACCAGACCATGTACATCCTGGTCGGCATGCTGGTGGTCGGCTTGGTCTGCAACCTGCTGGTGCGCCCGCTGGCCGACAAATGGTTCATGACCGATGCCGAATTGGCCGAAGAAAAGCGCCTGGCGCATGACCGTGCCCTGGCCAACGAAGTGGGGCGCGGCAGGGCGGTGGGCGGCAGCACCACCTCAAGCGCTGCTGTGGTGCTGGCTTGGGGCGCCGTGGGCATTCCACTTGCCTGGGGCGTCTACCGGACGTTGCTGAGTGCAGCCAAGTTCTTCAATTGATCTGCCATGGTCCGGGAGCGAAACACCCCGAACCATGAAACAACGGCAATTGGTGTGCATCGCCGTAAAACGGCGGCACACGCGTTCAAGCTCCATTCAGGCGGTGGCCATGCCCTGATGCCGCAGCAGCGCATCGATGGTCGGCTCGCGGCCGCGGAAGGCCTTGAAGTTGTCCATCGCGTCGCGGGAGCCGCCCACTTCCAGGATGTTCTGCAAATAGCGCTGGCCGGTGGCGGCGTTGAACACGCCTTCCACTTCGAAGGCGCTCCAGGCATCGGCGCTCAGCAACTCGGCCCACTTGTAGCTGTAGTAACCGGCCGAATAACCGCCCGCAAAGATGTGCGAGAAGCTGTGCTGCGAGCGGTTGAACGGAGCGGTCTTGCTGACGGCCACCTCGGCGCGTACTTCGTCCAGCACCGCTTGCACGGCGGATTCGGCCCCCGGTTCGGCATGCAAGCGCATGTCGAACAGCGAAAACTCGATCTGGCGCAGCGTTTGCAGGCCGCTCTGGAAGTTTTTAGCCGCCGTCATCTTGTCGAACAAGGCGCGTGGCAAGGGCTCGCCGCTGTCCACATGCTGGGTCAGTTGCTGCAACACCTCCCATTCCCAGCAGAAGTTCTCCATGAACTGGCTCGGCAGCTCGACGGCATCCCATTCCACGCCGGAGATGCCCGACACGCCCAGCTCGTTCACTTGCGTCAGCAAATGGTGCAGGCCATGGCCAAACTCATGGAACAGCGTGGTCACGTCGTCATGCGTCAGCAGGGCCGGCCGTTCTTGCCCCTTCGTGCCGACCGGCGAGGCGAAGTTGCAGACCAATTGCGCCACCGGCGTTTGCTGAACCCCGTCCGGCCGTGCCCAGCGGCTGCGGACTTCGTCCATCCAGGCACCGGGGCGCTTGCCCGGGCGGGCGTAAAGGTCGAGGTAGAACTGCCCGACCAGCTCGCCGGCCCGGTCGAGGCGGTAAAAGCGCACGCTGTCATGCCAGACCTCGGCGGTTTGCTCGACGATCTTGACGTTGAAGAGCCGCTCGATGATGTCGAACAGGCCTTGCAGCACGCGCGGCACGGTGAAGTACTGGCGCACTTCCTGGTCGCTGAAGGCGTAGCGGGCTTCCTTCAGCTTTTCGGACGCATAGGCGTTGTCCCAGACTTGCATCTCGGCCAAGCCCAATTCAGTCGCGGCAAAGGCGCGCAATTCGGCCAGGTCTTTCACCGCAAACGGCCGGGCGCGGGCCGCCAGGTCACGCAAAAACTCCAGCACCTGGGCCGGCGAGCTGGCCATCTTGCTGACCATCGCGGCTTCGGCAAAATTGGCGAAGCCGAGCAGCGCCGCTTCTTCATGGCGCAAGCGCAGCAGCTCTTCGATGATGGCGGAGTTGTCCAGCTCAGGCTTGGCACCCAGTTCGCTGGCGCGGGTGACGTAGGCGGTGTAGAGCCGCTCGCGCAGGGCCGAGCTTTCGGCGTACTGCATCACCGGCAGATAGCAGGGGAAATGCAGCGTCAGTTTGTGACCGTCCTTGCCTTCGGCCTCGGCCGCCGCGCGGGTGGCGGTCAACACGTCGGCGGGCACGCCGGCCAGCTCAGTGGCGCTGGCGTAATAGGCAAAGCCATCGGTGGCGTCCAGTACATGCTCGGAGAACTGCTGGCCCAGCTCGGCGCTGCGCTCCTGGATGGCGGCAAAACGGGTCTTGGCCGCGCCGGTCAGGTCGGCACCCGACAGCACGAAGTCGCGCAGCCAATGCTTCAGCGCTTGCTGGCGGGCCGGGTTCAGCTGTGCAGCCGCCGGGCTTTGGGCAATCGCCTTGTACTTGGCAAACAGGCGCTCATCGGCACCCTGGCGGGTGAAAAACTCGGTAATGGCCGGCAGCGCAGCGTTGTAGGCCTCACGCAATTCCGGCGTGTTGGCTACCGCGTTCAAGTGGCCAACGGCACCCCAGGCCGCACCGAGCCGCTCGGTGGCTACACCGAGCGTGGCCGACAACTGCTCGTAATCGGCCGGCGTGGCTGCGTCGGTCGCCCGCTCCAGCGCTTGGCTCGCCGCAGCCAGCAGCTCGGTCATGGCCGGCTGAATATGTTCGGGCTTGATGCTCGCAAAAGCGGGCAGGGCAGCGGTGCTGAGTAAAGGATTCATTTCAGTTCTCCGTGCCGCAGGGGCATTACTTTCGTTGAGTCGAGCTGATCAAGCTAAGCGGAGCCCGCAGCGACTACGGGGTGGCGTTTGCCTCACGTTCGGCAGCTTCCATGGTGTTGACCAACAACATGGTGATCGTCATGGGCCCTACACCGCCGGGCACCGGGGTGATCCAACCGGCCACCTCGCTGACACCGGCAAAGTCCACATCGCCGCAGAGCTTGCCTTCGGCGTTGCGGTTCATGCCCACATCGATCACCACCGCGCCGGGTTTGACCATGTCGGCAGTCAAGACGTTCTGTTTGCCCACCGCCGCCACGATGATGTCGGCTTGGCGGGTGAACAGGGCCAAATCCGGCGTCCCGCTATGACAGATGGTGACGGTGGCGCTGGCTTGCAAGAGCAGCATCGCCATCGGCTTGCCGACGATGTTGCTGCGGCCGATCACCACCGCGTGTTTGCCGCGCGGGTCGACGCCGATCGATTCGAGCATCTTCATGCAGCCGTAGGGCGTGCAGGGGATGAAGCCACCGCTCTCCTGGCCGATGCGGCCGACCATCAGCGCGCCGGCGCTGCCGATGTGGAAGCCGTCCACGTCCTTCAGCGGCGAGATCGCCTCGATCACTTTGTTGGCGTCGATGTGGGCGGGCAGCGGCAACTGCACCAGGATGCCGTGGATGCTGGGGTCGAGGTTGAGCGCTTCGACGCGGGCCAGCAGTTCGGCCTCGGTCAGGGTCGCGTCGTACTTCTCCAGCACCGAGTGCAGGCCGGCGTCCTGGCAGGCCTTGACCTTGTTGCGCACATAGACCTGTGAGGCGGGGCTGTCGCCGACCAGGAGCACGGCCAAGCCGGGCGTGACGCCGCGCTCGGTCAGGGCGGCGGCGCGTTGGGCGACCGAGGCGCGGATTTGTTGCGACAGCTTGACGCCGTCTATCAGTTGTGCGGTCATAGTCGTTGGGCTTGGGCGTTGGGCGTGGGTCTGAATTGACAAAAAAGGCCGCTCATCGGCGGCCTTGGGTCGGTGCGGAGCCTGTCAAATTTTGGCAGGTG
>CANFYD010000329.1 GCA_947450745.1 Burkholderiales bacterium | reverse complement strand
CTGGCGCGCTGCGCGGTTAGTTCTCGGTGTCTTGGCTGCTTGTTAACGGGGCAATGACCGAGTCTTTGAATTCATCCTAAGTCATTGATTTATTGAGAATAATCAATTGAAAACTGTCGGTATTTTTTACGTCGGCAAGGCTTGGATTCAAGCTGTTATAAAAAAATCTATACGTATCAAACAGTTGCTTCTCTGGGCATGAATTTTGCTAATTTTTGACGCCGGAATAGGTTCGGCATCAAAAAGGAGAAATCATGCATCACGATTTCAAAACCCGCAGTCGACCTGTTCCCTCGTTGGGCAATTTCACTTCAGTCGGACCTTCCTCGCAGGTGAGGCTTGGCAGTACACCGCATTTGCAGGCCTTGGTCGAGGTTCGCCATCCGTATTGCGGCTCGTCGAACAGCACGCAGAACCTGTGCCACGTGCGCGCAAGTTTGGTGAGGAGTCCATCATGAAATTAGTCAAAACTCTGCAGGCTGTCGCTTTGTGCGCCGGCTTGATCGGCCTCGGTGGTGCGCAGGCTTCGGTCATGCTTTTCAGCAGCCCGGGCAACTCGGGTTCCATCTTGTATTCGACCACCCATGATGGCGCCACCCTTGACGCCACGATGCAGTTCACGCTCACCTCCTGGGATGCAACGACCGCAGTATTCGGGGTCAATGTCGCGAATAATTCCTCCGGTCCAGGCACGAACCGCCTGATGTCTTTTGGCATCGACGTCGTGTCTCCCACCTTGACGGGGGCGTCATCCCCGACGAGCACAACAGCCCCTTACTGGGTTGCCGCCCTTAACGACACGCTTCCGAGCTTTCAGTCGGTGAATCTCTGCCTCTGGCAAGCTGACCCGACAAGTCCCGGCACGACCAGTTGCTCTGGCGGAGCTATCAACGACGGCTTGGGCGAGAGCGGGTCAAGCAGCTTTTCGCTGACCTTGACCACCAGCGCGGCCAACAACTTCACCAACGGCATTTCATTCACCAGCCCTTATGGTGTGAAATTCCAGGACGTGGGCGTTTCAGGTCAATCGTTCGAGTTCGCCGGTTGCATCGTGGGCACGCCCGGGTGCGGCGGCGGTGGCGGTGGTGGTGGTGGTGGCGGCGGCGATGTACCGGAGCCAGCGACCCTGGCGCTGGTCGGGCTGGCGTTGGCGGCAGCCGGCGGCGTTCGACGGGCGAGGCGTTGAGTTTCGCCAGTCCAGCAAAAAAAGAGCCCGCTGCTGCGGGCTTTTTGTTGGGCTGAACTGTCCCGTGCGGCGCTTACTTGGTAACAGCGATCAGCGTCGTGGTTTTGTTGCCCGCTGCATCGCTGGCGGTCGCCTGAATGCTGTGTGAGCCGGCCGTTGCCTTGCGGGTGTTCCAGCTGTAGCTCAAGTTGCCGCCCGAGCCGCTGGCGACCAGCTTGCCGTCCACAAACAGTTGCTGCGTGATACCCGCTGCACCGCTGTTGTCTGATGCCACGGTGCTGATGGCGAGCGTCCCCGACACTCGGCTGCCGTCGGCAGGGTTGGCAATGCTCAGCAACGGTGCCGTGCTGTCGACCGGCACATTGTTGGCGACGTTGACGCTGACGGCGCTGGACGCGGTGCTGTTGCCAGCAGCGTCATAAGCCACGGCCACCAGGGTGTTGATGCCATTGGCCACCCGGGTCGAATCCCAGCTGAACCCGAACGGCCCGGCCGTGTCGGTGGCCACCGTGGTGCCATTGACGCGCAGCTCAACTTTGCTGACTCCGATGTTGTCGCTGGTGCTGACGTCGATCGGAATCACACCGGTCACGCTGCTGTTGCCCAGTGGTGCGCTGATGGCGGAAGTGGGTGGTTGCGTATCGACCGCTTGTGCCGCCAAGCTGGCCTGCACGGCGGCTGCGGCGTTCACGCGGCCGTATCCGTAATAGGCATCGCGTCCGGCAGCACCCAAATCCACCGCCGTGGCGAACAGCAGGCTTTCCACTTGGGTGCTGGTCAAGCCGGGTTTGGCCGACATCATCAACCCGACCACGCCTGCCACCACCGGACTGGCCAGCGACGTGCCCCACCAAGCCTGGTAACCGCCGCCGCGCACCGTGGTCCAGATGGTTTGTCCGGGGGCCGACATCGCGACGAAGTTGCCATAGCTTGACCACGAGGTCTTGACGTCATTGCTGTCCGTGGCCGACACCGGGATCATCGACGTCGTGGGGGCAAAGCCTTCGTCGATGCCGTTGTTGCCGGCCGCCACGACCACCAGGCCACCCTTGGACTTCATGTAGTTGGCAGCGCTCTGCACGGTCGAACTGGCGGCCACGCCGACATAGCTGATGTTGGCGACCCGGGCGCCGTTGTCCGCCGCCCAAGTCAGGCCTTGGGCGACCGTACTCCAGTAGGCATAAGCATTCGCATCGGCGATGCGAACCGGCATGATGCGCGCCTGACCCGCCACCGAGGCCACACCTTGCCCGTTGTTGCTGGTAGCGGCGCTGGCTCCAGCGACGGCGGTGCCATGGCCGTTCACGTCGCTCGTGTCAGCGTTGTTGTCGTAAAAATTCCAGCCTGCCACCATCCGCGCGCTCAAGTCCGGATGGCTGGCGTCCACTCCGCTGTCGAGTATTGCGATGGTGATGTTGCTGCCTTGGGCAGAATCCCAAGCGATGTCGGCCCCGATCTTGCCCAGATGCCACTCGCTGCCGACGTAAGGGTCATTGGCTGCAAAGGCAGGTGCTACGCGCTGGTCCTGCTCGGCGAACTTCAACTGCGGATGCTTGGCCAGCAGGGCGGCGATGGCCTTTTCAGAGCCATTGCCCGGCAGATCAACGATGTACAGGTTGCTCCGGCCAATCCGTCGGCCCTTGCCACCGTGCACGGCCACAATTTTGCCCAGTTCGATTTCGCTCAACCCAGCCCGAACACCGATCAGCAACCGACCCGGCGCAAACACCGGTGCGGTTGGTCCGGCAGAGGATGGGGCGGCATCGAGCAGCGCTTGAGGGTTCAAGTTCCCCAAAGTTGCCAGCTTCGCAGCGCGTGGCAAGTTGCCGGCAGCCGCTGTTGAGGCGCTCCATCCAGCGACTTGGGTGGTGGCCAAACTAGCGGCCAAGGCAATGGTTGTCAGCATCATGATAAATACCCTGAATCAATTTAAAGCACGCAAATTGCGCAAGAAATTGGGCGGCTTGAATCGTTTGTAAAAGCGCCCCGCACCCGAAATGTCTAATAATTTGAGGGGTGACGTCAGCTTAATAAGCGACTTGAGTTAAATCTGTAAGATATTGTTTCCATTCACATGGAAGTAGCGAGTTCCGTAAAAAAATTCACAGTTTTCAGACCGGTCGCAGGGCATTAAAAATGGCTAATTGATTCAGGATAAGATAGGTCGCCGGCCCAGCGATGCCAACGGACATTGGCACCAAAGGTGGCGCATCGCGAGGGGCTCTCTCATAAACACATAGCCGGAATGACTATGGCTTGCCTGCAATTTTTTTAAAAACCAATGATTTTTAAAAGGGCGAGTATTTTATCGATCGCGCGCTGCTGCTGGCTTATTGAAGCGAGGCATAGTTATTTTTAGTGGCCCAGGCTTGGATGCACCCAAGCGAGTATTTTATGAAAATACTGAGGGGCAACGAATTAATATTTAAAATTCAGCTGAATTCAGGATTATTCGCTGGGGTATTTCTCGGGGACTACGCCTACCCGGAAGCGGCCACGAGGTGGCAAGCCACTTGTCGGCCGTCGACTTGCCGCAGCAGCGGCGCTTCCACGCTGCAGCGGGCCACCGCCAGCGGGCAGCGCTGGTGGAAGGCGCAGCCGGAGGGCGGGTTCAGGGGGCTGGGCAGCTCGCCGTGCAGGCTGATGCGCTCGCGCCGGTCGGCGGCGCGCAAGGCCGGCGTGGCGCTCATCAAGGCGCGGGTGTAGGGGTGCAGCGGTTGGGCAAAGAGCCGGGTCTTGGGCCCGTATTCGACCGCCGCGCCCAGGTACATCACCAGCACGTCGTCGGCCACATGCTCGACCACGCTGAGGTTGTGGGAGATGAACACATAGCCGCACCCGAACTCGGCTTGCAGGTCCATGAAGAGGTTCAGGATCTGCGCCTGAATCGACACATCGAGGGCCGACACCGGTTCGTCCGCCACCACCACGGCGGGGCTCAAGATCATCGCTCGGGCAATCGCGATGCGCTGGCGCTGGCCGCCTGAAAACATATGCGGGTAGCGGCGCAGGTGCTCGCTGCGCAGGCCTACTTTGGCCAGCAGCGCTTCGATGCGCTCGCGCCGCTCGGCCTGGGTCAGGGCGGTGTTGATCAGCAGCGGTTCGTTCAGCGTGGCTTCGATGCTGGCGCGCGGGTTGAGCGAGGCAAACGGGTTCTGGAACACCATCTGCACCTGCTGGCGCAGGGCTTTCAAGGCCGACTTGCTGGCCCCGGCCGCATCGACACCGCCGAGCAGCAGCCGGCCCGAGGTGGGCGGCTCGATCAGCGTCAGCTGGCGCGCCAGCGTCGATTTGCCGCAGCCGGACTCGCCCACCACCGCCAGCGTCTGGCGCGGCTGCAAGCTGAACGACACGCCGGCCAGCGCCTTGACGGTGGCTTTGGGCTTGAACAAACCCTGGCTGACGCGGTAATGGCGCGTCAGGTTCTCGGCTTGCAGCAACGGCGTTGTGGTGGTCGCTGTTGTGGCTGTTTGAGTTGCGGGATCAGCCATGCGCCGCCTCCTTTGCTGTTGCGACGGCGGCAACCGGGAAGTGACAACGCACGCCGTTCACCAACAACGGCCGCTCGGCCCGGCAGCGCGGCTGCACAGAGGCGCAGCGCGGTGCCAGCAGGCAGCCGCTGGGCCGGTCCAGTGCGCCGGGCACGATGCCGGGCAGGGCGGACAGCCGCCGCGCACCCCGGTTGTGTTCGGGAATGGCCGCCAGCAAAGCTTCGGTGTACGGGTGCTGAGGACGCTCAAAAATCAAGGGCACGGCCGCTGTTTCAACCACTTGGCCCGCATACATCACCGCGACTCGTTGCGCCATTTCGGCCACCACGGCCAGGTCATGGGTGATCATCAGCAAGCCCATGCCTTGCTCTTTTTGCAGGCGCAGCAACAGGGCCATGATTTGT
>CANFYD010000328.1 GCA_947450745.1 Burkholderiales bacterium | reverse complement strand
GGCCGTCCCCTTCGGCACCCAGCACAAAAGCGACCGGGCGGTTCAGATCGAGTTCATACATCGACTTTTCGGCTTGATCCGAGGTGCCGATGATCCAGACGTCGAACTCCTTCAGCTCTTTCAACGTGCGTGCCAGATTGGTCACCATCACGTAGGGCACGGTTTCGGCCGCGCCGCTGGCAACCTTGGCCACCGTCGCGTTCAAGCCGACCGCATGGTCCTTCGGTGCGACGACGGCATGGACGCCGGCGCCATCGGCCACGCGCAGGCAGGCACCCAGGTTGTGCGGATCGGTCACGCCGTCCAGCACCAGCAGCAGGGGCATGCCCACGATGGTTTCCATCACATCGTCGAGCGAATGCGGCATCACCAGCGCCTGCACCCGCGCCACCACGCCTTGGTGGCGGGTGGTGCCTGCGATCTTGGACAAGCGCTCATCGTCGCTGTCGATCAGCTTGGCACCGCCGTCGCGGGCGCGGTCCACAAAGGCGCGCATGCGCTGGTCACGGCGGGTCGCGTCCACATGGATTTCGGTGATTGATTTGGGGTGCGTCTTCAGGCGCACGGTGACGGCATGGAAGCCGAACAGGATTTTATTGGAGCTCATCCCCGAATGTTAGCGGCTAGCGAGAGCAGGCCGATCAAAACCGGTTGATGCAGCATGTAGAAACTCAAGGACCAGCGACCCAGCAGCGCCAGCGGTCGCAGCACTTTGGGCAAGTCGCCAGCCAGCCATTGCGGCCGCGAAGCCAGCACCCAGCGCCCCAGGGCAAAGCCCCACAGCATCACGCCGAGCCAGGGCAGCACCGGCACATAGTCTTCGGTGATCGGCTTGACGCTGACCAGCCCGATCCAGTTGAGGGCGCGCGCGTCGAGCAGCGGGTGGTGCCAGAACAGTGGCCCGAACAACGGCAATAACTGAGGCAAGAGCAGCGCCGCCAGCCCCAGCGCCCAGCAGGCCGCTTGCGACAAGCGCGGGCCGGCAAAGCGCAGCAGAAGCAGCATCACCGCCATGCCGTGCAGCACGCCGAAGGTGATGAAGCTGCGCGGGAACATCAGCCAAGAGCCCGCCGTCACCAGCACGGCGCAAGCCGCCACTTGCGCCCAGCGGCGCCAAAAGCGCTCGGTGGACTGTCCAAGCTGCACAGCCAGCGCCTGCCCCAAGCCGGCGCAAAGCAAGAACAGGCTGACGATGGCCGTGCGCTGCAGCGTCCAGCGCGGGTCTTGGTGAAAGTTTTGCGTGATCCAGCCCAGATGATTCAAATCGAAGGCGAAATGAAAGCCGGCCATCCAGACGATGGCCACGCCGCGCAGCGCATCAAGGCGGGGGTAGCGTGTCGAGGGGGGCTGCGGCGGGCTGGTGGAATCGTTCAAACCGGGCGTAGTCAAAGGGGTCGGAGCGGCAGAGTCTAGACGGGAAGCCGCGGCAGCAAGCGCTGTCCAGCACCGGGCTCGATGTGCCCGGTGCGCAGCAAAGGCACGGCGTTCTTCAGCCATTCTTCAGACCGAAAACCTTGTCGGGGCGGGCGAGCGGTTGGCGACTTAAACTCAAACCATGATGAAACTGTCCGTTCTTGACCTCGCCCCCATCGTCGAAGGCAGCAACACCGCCGCCGCCCTGCAGCAATGCATCGCCTTGGCCAAACATGCCGACGGCTTGGGTTACCACCGTTTCTGGGTGGCCGAGCACCACAATATGGACGGGGTGGCGAGCGCTGCGACCGCGATTCTGATCGGGCAATTGGCGGCGGCCACCGGCCGTATCCGCGTCGGCTCCGGCGGCGTGATGCTGCCCAACCACGCACCGCTGGTGGTGGCCGAGCAATTCGGCACGCTGGCGTTGTTGTTCCCGGACCGCATCGACCTGGGCCTGGGACGAGCCCCCGGCACCGACGGGCCGACGATGCGGGCACTGCGCCGCCACCTGAGCACGGCGACCGAAGACAGGTTCCCCGAAGATGTGATCGAGCTGCAAAGCTATCTGGCCCCGGCGCGCGCGGGCCAAGTGGTGCGAGCCATTCCCGGCCAGGGCACCGAGGTGCCGATCTGGTTGCTGGGCTCCAGCTTGTACAGCGCCCAATTGGCCGCCTACCTGGGCTTGCCGTTCGCCTTTGCCTCGCACTTCGCGCCCGACCAATTGATGGAAGCCTTGACGCTCTACCGCAAGCAATACCGGCCCAGCGCCAAGCACCCCACCTCGTACGCCATGATGTGCGTCAACGTCATCGTGGCCGACAGCGATGCCGAAGCGGCCTATTTGTTCACCTCGCTACAGCAGCGATTTCTTGGCATGCAGCGCGGCGAGCGCGGGCCGTTGCCGCGTCCGGTCGATTCGATGGCGGGGCGCTGGAACTCGGGCGAACAAGCTCGCGTCGAGTCCATGCTGGCCGAGTCCATCGTCGGCTCGCCCGCCACCGTGCGCGCCGGCCTGCTGGCCACCCAAGCCCGCACCGGCGTCGATGAATTCATGGTCACCTGCGCGGTGCATGACACCCCAGCGCGGCACCGCTCGTTCGAGCTGCTGGCGGCGTTGAATCAGGGCTGATAGAGCGCAGCCCAAGATTGAATCCCCCCGGCAACCACCGCAGCGCCGGGATCAAGATCACCTGAACATCAACCGCGCCGTTTGGCGTTTGCGACGGCTGACGCGGGTCACGACCCGCCCTACAGGGCTGAATCAGGCGACCCAAGCCCGGGCGTTGCGGAACATGCGCATCCACGGGCTCAACTCGCTGACGTCGCCACTGGTCCAGCTCATCTGCACATTGCGGAACACGCGCTCCGGGTGCGGCATCAGCACGGTGAAGCGGCCATCCGGGGTGGTGACCGAGGTGAGGCCGTCGCCGCTGCCGTTCGGGTTCAGCGGGTAGGCTTCGGTCGGCTGGCCGCTGTGGTCGACAAAGCGCATCGCACGTGCCACTTTGTGGGCGTCGCCACGCTGCGAGAAGTCGGCAAAGCCTTCACCGTGAGACACCGCAATCGGCAAGCGGCTGCCGGCCATGCCGGTGAAGAACAAGCTCGGCGACGGCATGATTTCGACCATCGCAAGCCGAGCCTCGAACTGCTCGCTGCGGTTGCGGGTGAACTTCGGCCAGTCCTGTGCGCCGGGGATGATGGGCGACAAGGCCGCCATCATCTGGCAGCCATTGCAAACCCCCAGCGCGAAGCTGTCCTCGCGGGCGAAGAAGGCCTTGAACTGCTCCGCCAACAACGGGTTGAACATGATGGAGCGGGCCCATCCCTCGCCCGCTCCCAGCGTGTCGCCGTAGCTGAAGCCGCCGCAGGCCACAAAGCCCTTGTATTGCGCCAGCGAGGTCGCACCCGACTGCAGGTCGCTCATGTGCACGTCGAAGGTGTCAAAGCCGGCCCGCGCCATCGCATAGCTCATCTCGACCTGTGAGTTGACGCCCTGCTCGCGCAGGATCGCCAGGCGCGGGCGCTCACCCAGGTTCAGGAACGGAGCGGCCACATCCACTTGCGGATCAAAGCTCAGGTGCAGATGGCGGCCGGCGTCGTCGGGCACACCGGTCAAGGCGTGTTCGCTGTCGGCACAAGCCGGGTTGTCGCGCAGTTGCGCAATCCGCCAGGACACCTCGTCCCAGGTCTTGTGCAGTTGCTCCAGCGGCGCGCTGAAGACCTTTTTGGCATCGCGCCAGATCTCGACCTTGGCGCTGCTGTTGGGCTTGCCCACCACATGGCTGCACTTGGACAAGCCGTGCAGACGCAGCACCTGCATCACGGCATCCCGCTCGGCCGTGCGCACTTGCAGCAAGGCACCCAATTCCTCGCAGAACAGCGCTTTCAACGTCAGCTCCTCACGCCGCGCGCTGACCTGACCGGCCCAGTTCTTCGAGTCCCCGTATTCGGCCCGGCTGTCGCTGACGCCGTCACCCTCGGTGACCAGCATGTCCACATTCAGACTCAAGCCGACATGGCCGGCAAAAGCCATTTCGCAGGCCGTGGCCCACAAGCCGCCGTCACCACGGTCGTGGTAGGCCAGCAATTTGCCCTCAGCGCGCAGTTGGTTGACCGCCGCGACCAGATTTTTCAGCAACGCGGCGTCATCCAGATCGGGCACCTCACCGCCAAATTGGTTCAGCGTTTGCGCCAGGATGGAACCGCCCATGCGGTGCTGCCCCTGCCCCAGATCGACCAGGATCAAGCTGCTGTCGACGCCACCACCGTCACATCCCCCCACCTCGTCCGCGCTGCGCAATTGCGGCGTCAGCGTGCCGCGCACATCGGCCAGCGTGGCAAAGGCGGTAATGATCAAGGAGACCGGCGCGGTGACCTGCTGGGTCTGCCCGGCGGCGTCGTTCCAGCGCGTGCGCATCGACAGCGAGTCCTTGCCGACCGGGATCGAGATACCCAGCGCCGGGCACAGGTCCATGCCGACGGCCTTGACCGTGTCGAACAACGCGGCGTCCTCGCCCGGCTCGCCGCAAGCCGCCATCCAGTTGGCCGACAACTTGACGCGCGACAACTCGATCGGCGCGGCCAGCAGATTGGTGATCGCTTCGGCCACCGCCATGCGGCCCGAGGCGGGGGCGTTGACGGCCGCCAGCGGGCTGCGCTCGCCGAGCGCAAAAGCCTCGCCCGCAAAGCCCTTGAAGTCGGCCAAAGTGACCGCGCAATCGGCTACCGGCACCTGCCAGGGGCCAACCATCTGGTCACGGCTGTTGAGGCCGCCGACCGAGCGGTCACCGATCGTGATCAGAAATCTTTTAGAGGCCACAGTCGGATGGCGCAGCACGTCAAAAACCGCCTGCTCCAGCGGCACGCCGGTCAACTCCAAGCGGCCAGCATCCCGCTGCACGCGCTGCACATCGCGGTGCACTTTGGGCGGCTTGCCCAGCAACACCTCCATCGGCATGTCGATCGGGCGCTCACCCGCACCGGGGTTCTGCTCGTCCACCAGCACCAGGTCGCGCTCTTGCGTCGTCACGCCGACCACGCCGAACGGACAGCGCTCGCGCTCGCACATGGCCTGGAACAGCGCCAAGCTGTCGGGCGCAATCGCCAGCACATAGCGCTCCTGGCTCTCGTTGCACCAGATTTCTTTGGGCGCCATGCCGCTTTCTTCCAGATTGATGGCG
>CANFYD010000327.1 GCA_947450745.1 Burkholderiales bacterium | reverse complement strand
GTACGCGACCGTGGCCCCGGCGTCGCCCCGGCCTGGCGCGAGCGCATTTTTGAGGTGTTTCAGCGCGGTGCCGAAGTGCAGGGCGAACGCCCCGATGCCGACGCACGGCGCGGCGCTGGTGTCGGCTTGGCCGCTTGCCGGGCGATTGCCCGTGCCCACGGCGGCGACATGCGGGTGCGGGCGCGCAGCCACGGCGGTGCCAGCTTCGAATGTTGGTTGCCGGAAGCGAGTGCGCCGCAGCCCGAGCCGCAGCCCGAACCGGCAGAGGCCCCGTCAGCCGGCCCGTCGGCTGACCCAGCGCCCGACCCAGCGCCCCAACAGGCCGCCGCATGAGTTTGCAAGTGCTGCTGGTCGAGGACGACCGCGAGTTGCGGCTGATCCTGTGCGAGGCCTTGCGCGTCGAAGGCTATCAAGTCCACAGTGCTGCCAGCCTGGCCGAGGCGCAAGCGCTGCTGCGGCATGCGCCGCAGCCGATTGATCTGCTGCTGCTCGACCTGGGCTTGCCCGACGGCGAGGGCGAAACGCTGTTGGCGCAACTGCGGCGCGCCCAACAGACGACGCCGGTGCTGGTCATCTCGGCACGCGAGCAAGACGGCCACAAGGTGCGCTTGCTCGACGCCGGTGCCGACGACTATCTGGTCAAACCGTTCAGCGTCAGCGAGTTGCTGGCCCGCATGCGGGTGGCGCTGCGCCACCGTGGCGTGCACACCCAGGCCGCCCTGACGCGTTACGAGCAGCAAGGCTTGCGGGTCGACCTGGCCGCGCATCGCGTCAGCCTGGAAGGCGTGGAAGTGCACCTGACGCCGACCGAATTCAAGCTGTTGGCGCGGCTGGTGCGCAGCGCCGGTCAGGTGGTCACGCACCGCGCCCTGCTGAGCGACGTCTGGGGCCCGGAATTCACCGCCCACACCCACTATCTGCGGCTCTACATGGCGCAGTTGCGCGCCAAGCTGGAGCGCGAACCGGCCGACCCGCAGCGCTTGCTGACCGAGCCGGGCGTTGGCTATCGGCTGGAGGGTAGGGAATGACGCTTGGCCGCTGAGCGACAATGAATTTGCACCTTGTCGCCCCATTCAACTTCCCGTTTCCGCCATGAAATCGATCGTCCGAAGCTTCTTCAAAACCCTGCGCGTGCTGCTCGGGCCGCCGCTGCTGCTGTGGGAATGGTTGACCCGGCCGAGCGGCTTGCAGCGCTTGCCGGCGCAGCAAGCCGCCGTCGATCAGGAATGCCGCAGCCTGGTGCTGTATCACTACAAGACCTGCCCCTTTTGCATGAAGGTGAGGCAGGAAATGCGCCGTTTGTCGCTGCCGATCCAGCGCCAAGACGCGCAAGCCGCCGGCCCCGCGCGGGACGAACTGTCCAGCCAGGGCGGCCGACTCAAGGTGCCCTGCCTGAAGATCACCGACGCCGCCGGTAACAGCCAGTGGTTGTACGACTCCGGCAAGATCAAGGCCTACCTGCAGCAGCGTTTTACGCCGGCCTGAGCCAGCAGCCCGGCAAGGGCCACGACAAGACAGGGGAAAGCCCGCGCCTTTAGGATTCCGGCATGAATACCTCCACGCCCTCGTCACCGCAGCAGCTGCTGCAACTGCCTTTGTTTCCCTTGCAAAGCGTGCTGTTCCCGGGCGGCCTGCTGCCGATGAACATCTTCGAGGTGCGCTACCTCGACATGATCCGGCGCTGCCACGAGGCCGGGCAGCCGTTCGGCGTGGTCTGCTTGAGCGAAGGCAGCGAGGTGCGCCGGCGCGACACGAGTGCCAAAACCGGCAGCAACGACGCGCCGAGCGGCGACGGTTTTGCGCATGAAGCGTTCTTCCCGGTCGGCACGCTGGCCCGCATCGACGACCTGCAGCGGCCGCAGCCGGGCTTGATGGTGATCCGCTGCGTCGGCACGCAGCGCTTTCGCATTCTGCGCAGCGCGCAGCAGAAGTTCGGCTTGTGGGTCGGTGATGTGGAGTTGATCGAGCCTGACGCACCGGTGCAGGTGCCGATTGATCTGGCGTTCACCCGCGCAGCGTTGCAGCATGTGGTCAGCAATATCGAGCACAGCCTCAACCAGAGCCCGCCGCAAGCCGATGGCGAAATGCCGCTGCTGCAGCCTTATCAGTGGGATGACTGCGGCTGGCTCGCCAACCGCTGGTGCGAGATGTTGCCGCTGAACCCGGCTCTGAAGCACCGCTTCATGGCGCTGGACAGCCCGCTGCTGCGCCTCGAACTGGTCGCCGACACGCTGGGGCAAATGGGTTTTGCTCTGCCGGGGTGACGGGTCGGCGGGCTGACGGGCTGACGGCTGCCAGCCGCCGATCCTTCTGCCGCCCAGGCTCCTAGGCCGCAGGACGATACAGTTCGGGCGGGTTTGGACGCTCCGTTCCGACCGCGACCCGAATGGAAGATGGGTAAGTCTATGAAATTCAAACTGGCTGAAAAGTCGATATTTGCGCTGCTATTGCGCTCGCCTTGGTGGATCAGCTTTGTGGTGGCTCTGGCCATCAGCGCAGTCGGCATGGCCTTGCTGCCGACCGAGTTCCGGTGGGCCGGGCCGCTCGGCAGCCTGTCTTTTGTTGTGGTCGGTTCGATGGCGGCGTGGCGGCAGTTCAAGGCCCCGAGCAGCACGCATGTGGCCGCGACGCTGGAGCAGGTGGGCGCCATGTCGTGGCGTGATTTCTCGGCCGCCGTGGCCCAGGCCTACAGCCGCGAAGGCTTCGAAGTGCAGCACTTGATCGGCCTGAAAGCGGCGTCGGCCGATTTCGAGCTGCACGACAAGCTCGGCCGCATCACGTTGGTCAGCGCCAAGCGCTGGAAAGCCGCCCGCCAAGGCCTTGACGTGTTGCAGAGCTTCGCCGCCGCCAGCCGGGCCCGGCAGGCCGATGGCAGCATTTTCATCACGCTGGGCGGCGTCACCGAGCAAGCCCGGCAGTACGCGGCGGCCCAGCAGATCCGCTTGCTCCAGGGCGCGGAGTTGGCGCAGTGGCTGCGGCCGGTGTTGGCCGCTGCCCAGGCTTGAGGGCGACGGCGCGGCAGCGTAAGGCGCGCCCCGCCAGAACCGAGGCTGGCGTCGGCAACACTTATGCCTTCCTGATGCAGCCTCGCGCATGATCGCCGCTCAGCTACTTTCTGCTTGCCGCCATGTCATCAGCCGCTTCAACCACAGCCCCGGGCGCGTTGCCCGGCCATCCGGCCCGCCAGGGGCTGAGCGCTTTGACGCTCGGTGCCATCGGTGTGGTTTACGGTGACATCGGCACCAGCCCGCTCTACACCGTCAAGGAAATTTTCCTGCCGGCCACCGGCGTGGCGCTCAACCCGGCCAATCTGATCGGGGCCATCTCCGCCATCATCTGGGCGTTGATGCTGGTGGTGACGCTGAAATATGTGATTCTGATTTTGCGTGCCGACAATCGCGGCGAAGGCGGCGGCCTGGCCCTGACGGCGCTGGCGACCCGAGCGGTCGGCGCCAAGCCGGTGCTGCGCAAATTCCTGCTCTTGCTGGGCGTGTTCGGGGCCACGCTGTTTTATGGGGATAGCGTCATCACCCCGGCGATTTCGGTGATGGGTGCGATCGAGGGCCTGGAGATCATCACGCCGACGCTGCAGCCCTATGTGCTGCCGATCTCGCTGGCGGTGCTGCTCGGCCTGTTCATGATTCAGCGCTACGGCACGCAGGCAGTCGGCAAGGTGTTCGGGCCGATCATCGTGCTGTGGTTTGTCACTCTGGCCGTGATCGGCTTCATGCACATCCAGCAGCAGCCGCAGATTCTGGCCGCGCTGAACCCGGTCAACGCCTGGCATTTCCTGACCGAGCGCGGCTGGCATGTGTTTGCCGCCGTCGGTGCCATCGTGCTGGCTCTGACCGGTGCCGAGGCGCTGTACGCCGACATGGGCCACTTCGGTGCCAAGCCGATCCGGCTCGCCTGGACGGTGCTGGTGTTCCCGTCGCTGGTGCTCAACTACATGGGGCAGGGCGCTTTGTTGATGGGCGACCCCACCGCGATTGAAAACCCGTTCTACCGCCTCTTTCCGGACAGCCTGCTGCTGCCTGCCGTGGTGCTGGCCGCGATGGCCGCCGTGATCGCCTCGCAAGCGGTGATTTCGGGTGCGTTTTCAATGACCAAGCAGGCCATTCAACTGGGCTTTCTGCCGCGCATGACGGTGCGCTACACCTCGGCGCGCGAGGTCGGGCAGATCTATCTGCCGGCCGTCAACTGGGCGCTGCTGGTGGGTGTGGTGGCGGCCGTGCTGTTGTTTGGCAGCTCGTCGGCGCTGGCCGGGGCTTATGGCATCGCGGTGACGCTGACGATGATGATCACCACCGTGCTGACCTTCTTCGTGGTGCGCGATGGCTGGAAGCTGCCGGCCCCGCTGGCCATCGCTGCCACGCTGTTCTTCCTGGCTTTTGACCTGCTGCTTGTGGCCGGTTGCGCGATCAAGTTCCTTGATGGCGGCTGGTTCCCGCTGGCGCTGGGTTTACTGCTGTTTTTGCTGATGAGCACTTGGGCGCGTGGCCGCGAGCTGTTGATGACCAGCATCCGGCGCGACGGCCTGGAGCTGGCCCCGTTCATCGAGAGCCTGAGCAACAGCGGTGCCAACCGAGCCTTCCGCACGGCGGTTTATGCGGTGGCCAACCCGGACACCGTGCCGCAAGCGCTGCTGCACAACCTCAAGCACAACCAGGTGCTGCACGAGACGAACGTGATCCTGACGGTGAAGTTCGAGGAGATTCCCTGGGTGGCCGAGTCGGATCGCATCACGCTGCAGCAATTGGCACCGGCGTTCTGGCGCGTCAGCCTGCATTACGGCTTCATGGATCAGCCCGATGTACCCAAAGCGCTGAGCCAATGCGAAGCCAAGGGCCTGCGCATTCCGACCTTCGAGACCAGTTATTTCCTGAGCCGCGAGACGGTCGTACCGATGCCGGGCAGCGGCATGGCCGATTGGCGCGAGCGCATGTTTGCAACCATGAGCCGCAATGCCGGCGGGGTGGCCGAGTTTTTCTGCTTGCCGGACAACGCGGTGGTGGAACTGGGCACGCGGGTGCAGATTTGAAAAACGCCCTAGCGCAGCGTCCTTGGACGGCTGCGCTAGGGCGCTTGCTGCGTTAGAT
>CANFYD010000326.1 GCA_947450745.1 Burkholderiales bacterium | reverse complement strand
CCGGCCGTAACACGCCCGTAACCTATTGGCATCAATATTGCTGAGTTAAACGTTTCGTGCTGCGTGGGCTGGTGTTGTCGCTTGCGGGTGGATTGAGCTTGAAAGTTAGTTTTCAGGCTGGAGTCCGCCGAGCGGAGCGGGGCTTCAGCGAAGCGCTTCGATCCGGCAGAGGGCGCCAAATATTTCCGCCTGGCAAGAAGATTGAAGATGTGATGCAGGGTTCAAAGCGGGTCTGAGTAGGATGGCCAACAGCTTGAAAGCGTGAACGGGAGCTGTAAGTGAAGGTTGGTTTAGGTTTGTAAGCTTGGGGAAAGCCCCATGCCGGGGACCCTTCTGATCTCGTTTATGATTTGAGCGTCGATGTCTTGACAGCCGATTTTTTGATCGGCTTAGGTTGTGACGGAGGCGCGGCCCGCGGCCAAAAGCCGGCGGGCATTTTATTGAGCAAGTGTTGACATAGCTGGTATCCATGTTTTGACCTGTAATGCCTGTGCCTTGAATCCTGATCTCGGGTTTTTTGACGCTACATTGAAAAGCTTCTGCGACTGAGCAGCACGCTGAAAGGGCAACAAAGCAACAGAGCGTTAGCGCCTGATGAGGCTTGGTGTTTGAAGCAAGCGCTGCGACGCAGTTGGGCTTCGCCAAGGTGTTTCGATGAAAGTATTTCTCAGTCTATTGAAGGAGCGCGCATGAACTTTGCGCAGGAGAAGAGCGGCTCAAAGCACCTTACCGGGTTCGCCGTAGTAGTTTTGATTCACGTGCTGCTTTTTTGGGCAGTTTCCAGTGGTTTGGCTCGCAAGGCCATCGAGGCTGTCAAGGGACCGATCGAAACCAAGGTGATCGAGGAGAAAGTCAAGCCGCCGCCGCCGATTGAAAAAATCGTGCCGCCGCCACCTGACCTGAAAGCACCACCGCCGCCGTTTATCCCTGTGCCTGAGTTTCAGGTGACGGCACCGGCACCACCGACGCCGGCGATTGTGTCCACCGCAGTCGCCCCGCCGGCGCAAGTGGCCAGAGCTGCGCCTCCGCCTGTCGTGGCAGCCCCGCCAGCCCCGCCAGCACCGGCCCGAGTTGGGCCAAAGACTGCCGGTATGGTGTGTACCAAGATGGGCAAGATGGAAGCGCCTTCGGTCAACTGGAGCGGCAGTGCCTTGTACAAGGTGACGGCCACTGTGAAGGCCGGCCGCGTGGCGTCCATGGAAGTGACCAGCTTGCGCAGTGGCGTGGATCGCAAGGCACAGCGTGTGCTGATTGCGGCCATCGAGGCAACGTTGCGCGACACCTACGAGTGCCCGGGTGATCACGTGTTTGAACAGGAATTCCAGTTCAACATCGAATAAGCCTGCGCTAGTAAAGAATCAAATTTCTGAACGGCCGACGTTCAGACCAACTGATACCCCCTATATGGTGCCGGGCTAAAAACAGTCCAGCCCGATGCCATTTCTTTCCAATCCGATCCCGATTTAATTCGCAGGAGTTGACTCCATGATTTCCAGCCTTTCCCGTTTCTCCAGCATTTCCGGTTTCGTGGCTGCCGTCGCATTCGCTGCCGCCATGGCCACCTCTCCGGTTCATGCACAAGAGCCCAAGCCGGCTGAGACGGCCGCCGTGGCCACTGATGCCGCTGCAACAGCCGCCCCGGCCGCTCCGGTTGAAGCCGCCAAAGCTATCGACAACCCTTATGGCCTCAAAGCCATGCTGGAGCACGGCGACTTCGTCTCCAAAGGCGTGTTGGCTTTGCTGGTGTTGATGTCGATGGGCAGTTGGTACATCTTGATCACCAAGCTGTGGGACACACAAAAACTGGCGAACGAAGCCAAAGACGTGCGCATCACCTTCTTCAAGAAGCCCACGCTGGCCGAGGGCGTGAAGACCTTGAAAGAGGGCAGTGCGTTCCGCTTCATCGCCACGTCCGCCATGGAAGCTTCCGAGCACCATGAAGGCGCGCTGACCGAGAACATCGACCACAGCAGCTGGGTGACGATGAATGTAGACCGCGCCGTCGGTGAAGTGAACACACGGGTTCAAACTGGCTTGGGCTTCTTGGCCACCGTCGGTTCCACCTCGCCGTTCATTGGTTTGTTCGGCACGGTATGGGGCATCTTGCAAGCGCTGACCGCGATTGGCGTGGCCGGCCAGGCTTCGATCGACAAGGTGGCCGGTCCGGTTGGCGAAGCGCTGCTGATGACCGCTTTCGGCCTGGCTGTGGCTGTGCCCGCAGTGCTGGGTTACAACTGGATGGTCAACCGCAACAAGGGCGTGATGACCCAAGTGCGTGTGTTTGCCGCCGACGTGCATGGCGTGTTGATGGGCAGCCGTCAAGTTTCCAAGCGTTGAGCTTCAGCCGATAGCGTGGAGAAAACATCATGAGTATGAATGTCGGATCCTCTTCCGGCGAAGACGAAGTGGTTTCGACCATCAACACGACGCCCCTGGTGGACGTGATGCTGGTGCTCTTGATCATTTTCCTCATCACCATCCCGGCGGTGATCAACACGATCAAGTTGGATCTCCCGATGGAGACCAACATCGCCCGTGTCACCAAGCCGGAAAACATTGAAATTGCCGTGACCCGGGATGGCGACATCTACTGGAACGCCACCCTGGTGTCGGACAGCGAGGAGTTGGTCAAGCGCTTGGGCAAGATTGCGGTGCTGAACCCCCAGCCTGAAGTCCATGTCCGCGGTGACACCAAAGCGCGTTACGAGTCGGTCGGCCGTGTGGTGTACGCCTGCCAGCGTGCCGGCATCATGAAAGTCAGTTTTGTCACCCAGCCGCCAGAGCGCGGTGGCTGATCTGAGGAGATAAATCATGAGTATGAATGTAGGTAGCTCCTCCGGCAGCGACGAGCCGGAAGTGATGATGGACGTCAACACGACGCCGTTGATCGACGTGATGTTGGTGCTGATCGTGATGTTGATCATTACCATCCCGATCCAACTGCACACCGTCAACCTGGACATGCCGCCTCCGAGCAACAAGCCGCCGCTGAGTGAGCCGGTGGTACACGAGGTCTTCATCGACTTCGACGGCACGGTCAGCTGGGACGGCGTAGCGCTGGTCAATCAGGCGGCGGTAGAAGCCAAGTTGACCGAAGTGGCTGCCGAACCGGACCAATCCGAAGTGCATATCAAGCCGAACAAGCTGGCCGAGTACGGCAGCGTGGCCACGGTGATGGCCGCCGCACAGCGCCTGGGTGTCAAGAAGATGGGCATGGTCGGCAACGAGCAGTACGTCAAGTGACCGTGTGATGCAATGAACGACGCGCTGCTCGCAAGGGCTGCGCGTTTTTTTTCGCTAGATTTTTGCAGAAGGTAGATTCCTATGAAGTTCAAGACCCTGGCCACAGTGGCCATCGGCACTGCGGCATTTGTATTTGGCAGCGCGCCCAACGGCGAGTTTGGTTTTGCAACTGCACAAGCTCAGGCCGAAAGCGTGCGGCCTGAAGTCGGCAAGCACTTGCGCGACGCCAGCGCCCTGATCAAGGCCAACAAGTTCAAGGAAGCACTGGCCAAGGTGCGCGAGGCTGAAGCCGTGGGCGGCCGTACCGCCGCTGAGAACTACAACATCGAAGGCATGCGCATGGCGGCTGCTTCGGGTGCCGGCGACGCCGACTCGATGGTCAAGGGCTTCGAGGCGCTGAAGGCCAGCGGCCGTCTGAGCGCGCCGGATCAATTGCGCTACATGGAAGCGATTGCCGGCACCTATCTGCGCAACAAGGACAACGCCAAAGCACTGAGCTGGGCCCAGCGCTACTTCAAGGAGGGCGGCAACAGCGCCACGATGAAGCAGGTGTTGACAAACGCTCAGTATCTGTCCGGCGACATGAGCGCCACCATCAAGGACACGCTGGAAGAAATTGCCGCCGACGAGAAGGCCGGACGCACGCCGGCCATGGACAAGCTCAACCTCTTGCTCAGCGCCGCCCTCAAGAAGGGTGACGCCAGCGCCGAAGCGCTAGCCACCGAGAAGTTGCTGAACTTCTACCCCCGCAAGGAATTGTGGGCACAGGTGCTGGGCGGCTTGCAGCAGAAAAAAGGTTTCTCCAGCCGGTTTGCGCTGGATGTCTACCGCCTGAAGTCGGCCACCGGCAACCTGTCGAATGCCAATGACTATATGGAAATGGCCCAATTGGCGGCCCAGGCCGGCTACCCGGAAGAAGGCAAGCTGATCGTTGACCGTGGCTTGGCGGCCAACGTGTTGGGTCAGGGGGCCGAAGGGGCACGCCACAAGCGCCTGCTGGATCTGATGGTCAAGCGCATCGCCGAAGCCAAGCTGGCGCTGCCTGAAGCCGAGCGGGTCGCCAATGAAGCCAAGGACGGCAACGCGCTGGTTCAATTGGGCTTGGCTGCATCGTTCCGCGGCGAGTTCGCCAAGGGCGTCAAGCTGATCGAGCAGGCCATTGCCAAGGGTGACTTGAAGCGGCCCGATGATGCCAAGCTGTATCTGGGCTTGGCGCAGTCGATGGCCGGCGAGACGAGCAAGGCGCAAGCCACTTGGCGCGGCGTCAAGGGCACAGACGGTGTGGCCGACCTGGCGCGCTTGTGGGTTATTCAGACGCGCGCAGCCAAACGCTGATTGGATCCGCTGGAATGAAAAGGCCTCGGTGATGATTACCGAGGCTTTTTTTGATCAGCGAGTGGCAGAGCTCAGCGTGGTGCCAGTCGGATCGCGCCGTCCAGGCGGATCACTTCGCCGTTGAGCATTTCGTTGGTGATGATCTGGTGCACCAGCTTGGCATAGTCGGCCGGCGTGCCCAGGCGGGACGGGAAGGGCACGCTGGCGGCCAGCGAGTCCTGCACTTCTTGGGGCATGCCGAACATCATTGGCGTACCGAAGATACCGGGCGCAATCGTCATGTTGCGGATGCCGTTGCGGGCCAAGTCGCGGGCGATCGGCAGCGTCATGCCGACCACGCCACCCTTAGAGGCCGAGTACGCCGCTTGGCCCATCTGGCCGTCGAAGGCCGCCACCGAGGCGGTGGAGATCAACACGCCGCGCTCACCGGTGGATTCGGGCTCGTTCTTGCTCATGGCCTCGGCAGCGAGCCGGATCATGTTGAAGGAGCCGATCAAGTTGACGGTGATGACCTTGGAGAAGGTGGCGAGCGGATGCGCGCCGTCCTTGCCCACCGTCTTGGCT
>CANFYD010000325.1 GCA_947450745.1 Burkholderiales bacterium | reverse complement strand
GTGAAGGCCAGGCCGACGGAGAACACGCCGGTGTAGAGCAGCGGCCAGAGGGCGGCTTGCAGATCGGCCCACTGAAGCGGCTCGAAAGCCAGCGCCCAAGCCAACGCGGCCAGGCCGCAGACCACAAATTGCCCACCAGCCACCAGGAACGGTGCGGCCATGCGGTGCGCCACGCGGCCGACCAGCAGCACGTGAAAGGCCCAGGGCAGGGCCGACCCGATCACCCACAAATCGCCGCTGCCGATCGACAAGGAATGCGCGCCGGACAGCAAATAAGCGCCAACCAGACAAGCCAGCGCGCCCGGCCACACCGACCAATGCGGCAAGTGCCGCCACAGCAACCAACCCAGCACCGGCACCAGCGGCACGTAGAGCGCGGTCAGGAAGCCGGCGTTGGTGACGCTGGTGCTGACGATGCCGATCTGCTGCATGGCAGCGCCCAGCAGCAGCAAGCCACCAAGGCCGGCGATCTTCAGCCCATCGCCGCGCTGCAGTGGCTGATCGGCACGCTGCAGACCGCGCCACTCCAGCCACATCAGCGGTGTGACGACCAGCGCGCCGATCAGGAAGCGCACGCCGGTGAACGCCATCGGCCCCATGTGCGCCATGGCCTCGCTTTGCGCCACAAAGGCCGAACCCCAGATGAGGGCGATGAAAATCAGCAACAGGTTGGCGCGAATGCGGGACATGGGAGCACAGCGGTTGGATTGGAGTGGAATGGCTGTTCAGGCCTGTAAGTAGGCCAGCTCTTCAGCGCTGAACCCGGCGGCTTCGCGGGCGGCTAAATTGAACGGCGGCCTCAGGCGTGGCGCGGCAAAGCGCGTCACCAGTTCGGGGTAGATGGCCACAGCGTCCAGGCCTTGCTCGCGGCACAAGTGGCGGTACCAGCGGTTGCCGATCAGCACATGGCCGACTTCGTCCTTCAGGATGATGGCGAGAATCTCGACCGCTCTGTGGTCGCCGGCACGGGCCAGCTTGGCTTGCAGCGGCGGCGTGGCGTCCAGCCCGCGCGCTTCCAGCGTGCGCGGCACCAGCGCCATGCGGGCCAGCACGTCGGAGGCGGTGCGCTCGGCCATGGACCATAAACCGTCATGGGCGTCGAAGTCGCCGTAGCGGTAGCCGAGGCTTTGCAAATGGGTGTGCAGCAGGCTGAAGTGCAGCGATTCTTCGGCCGCGACTTGCAGCCAATCAAGATAGAACTCGCGCGGCATTTGCGCAAAACGCCAGACGGCGTCGAGCGCAAGATTGATCGCGTTGAACTCGATGTGGGTGATGGCGTGCAGCAAGGCCGCCCGCCCTTCCAGCGTGAACGGTGAGCGATTCGGTACTTGCAAGGCCGACATCAACTGCGGCTTGGCCGGGCGGCCGGGCAGGTCGCGCGGGGCGGTCAGTTGCAGCGAGGGGTCGAGCGGCAGGCCCGTCAAGGCTTGGGCATAAAGCGCTTGTGCAGCGGCGGCTTTTTCGGCCGGATCGCAGATGCACAGGACTTGCAGGGCTTGAGAGCGGATTTCCATAAAGTCTAGGTGCTTGGGCTTTACCGAAGCAGTGTCGGCAGGCCAACTAAAATCAATATTTTCTCACCGGGAGCTTGGATGGCTATTTATCAGCTGGGTGACGACACCCCCGACATTGCAGCGTCCGCCTGGGTGGCGGACAGCGCCGAAGTGATAGGCCGGGTGCGGCTGGCCGAGGACGTCAACATCTGGTTCCAGGCCGTGCTGCGCGGCGACACCGAAACCTTGAGCATCGGGCGCGGCACGAATATCCAGGACGGCTCGGTCCTGCATGCCGACCATGGCTTCCCGCTGGTGCTGGGCGAGGGCGTCACCGTCGGCCATCAAGTGATGCTGCATGGCTGCACGATCGGCGATTTCTCGCTGATCGGCATCGGCGCGGTGGTGTTGAACGGGGCCAAGATCGGCCGCCATTGCCTGGTCGGGGCCGGCGCGCTGGTGACCGAAGGCAAGGAGTTCCCCGATGGCTGCTTGATCGTGGGCAGCCCGGCCAAGGCGGTGCGTGAATTGAGTGCCGAGCAGATCGCCGGTTTGAAAGCCAGCGCTGCGCATTACGTGGACAACGCCCGTCGCTATTCGACGGGTCTGAAGAAAATATCCTGATGAGTGAACTGCATAAATTTTTATTTGAAGGCCTGCCGGTGCGCGGCATGTTGGTGCGCTTGACCGACAGCTGGCGCGAAGTGCTGCAACGCCGCGAGGCGCTGGGGGCCCACCCGCCCGAGTTGCGCGCGCTACTGGGCGAGATGGCTGCGGCCGCCGTGCTGATGCAGTCCAACATCAAATTCAACGGTGCGCTGGTGCTGCAAGTGTTTGGCGACGGGCCGGTCAAGCTGGCCGTGGCCGAGGTGCAACCCGACTTGAGCTTTCGGGCTACCGCCAAGCTGATCGGCGAGGTGCCGGCCGGTGCCCAGCTGGAAGCGATGTTGAATGTGCACGGCCAGGGCCGCTGCGCCATCACGCTCGACCCGAAGGACCGCTTGCCGGGCCAGCAACCCTATCAAGGCGTGGTGCCGCTGCACGGCGATCAGCGCGAACCGTTGCAGAACTTCTCCGAGGTGCTGGAACATTACATGCTGCAGTCCGAGCAACTCGACACCCGGCTGGTGCTGGCGGCCAACGATGAGGTCGCCGCCGGCTTGCTGATACAGCGCATGCCGATACAAGGCGAAGGCAATTTGGGCGCAAGCCGCAATGAGGACGACATCGGCTTGTCCGACGCCTTCAACCGCATCAGCATCCTGGCCTCTACGCTGACCTCGACGGAATTGCTGGAGCTGGACGCCGAGACGATTCTGCGCCGCCTGTTCTGGGAAGAAACGGTGCGCCGCTTCGAGCCGCTGCAACCCCGCTTTGCTTGCAATTGCTCGCGCGAGCGGGTCGGGCAGATGTTGAAAGGTCTGGGCCGCGAGGAAGCGGAGTCGGTGCTGGTCGAGCGCGGCGATGTCGAGATCGGCTGCGAGTTCTGCGGCGTGCAATACCACTTTGATGCGATCGACGTGGGCGAGCTGTTCGCCGCCGAGCTGGCGCAACCGGGCGGCAGCGAGACGGTGCAATAAGGGCAGCGATCGCTGCAGAGCAAGAGCTGCTGCGATAGCGATCTGCTTGAGGCTGCTGCGAGCTGCGAGCTGCGGGATTGACGCCCTCGTCACGACCTGACAACTTCCCCATCGTTGCAAGCAAACGATGCGGGAGGCTGCGATGTCGGACTCAAAAGGCGGTGGCATTCCCTGGGCCAGCATGGGGATACTGGCGGCATTTGTCGGCAGCACCTTGCTGGTACCGCACCCGTTCGATCAGCTCCGACCGCCCGAAAAAGAGCGTGCCCAGGTCACTCTGAACGCCGAGTTGGAGGTGGACGCGAGGCTCTGGGAAGACCCCTTTGCCGCCATGCGTCGCTACGAGGCAGAGCGAGCCGATCGCTGTGAGCGCGTCGGCAAGACGGGCAGCCCGTCGGGTCGTGAGTCTGGTGCCCAAGCGTTCGCTGCTTGCAGTGACGGAGCCGCAGGAATGCGCAGTCCCGCGTCATTGCCGTCCAAATTGAACACCGACGGGCAGGGCGGTTTGGCGGAGTCCCTGGTCATCGTGGCCTTGGTACCCGGCAACCCCTTTGTCGGCGCTGAAGAAGGGCGGCGGCGCACCCGCTACGCGGTGCTTGCCGGGCTGCAGGCGCAAGGCTATGTGCCGGACAACGCCGAGCGCATCGGCCTGCTGGAATTTGATCTGGCCGACTTGACGCTGCCCAAACCGCCCAACAAGGCGGCGCAAGGGCGCTTGGTCGTCCCTTTCGAGGTCTTGTCGGGCCACCGCAAGCAAAGCGAGGACATCCCGCCGAAGGACTGGCGCTTCGAGCAAGTGGCGCTGCTGTGGGTGGATGAATCGGCCTTGCCCGCGCCCAAGCTGACTGCTCTGGCACGCCTGCTTGAGGTCTCGCTCGGATCTGGGACGCAACAGCAAGCTGACAAAAAAATGTGCTTTGCTGGCGATGCTTCGAGGCCGGCCTTGGCGGTGATCGGCCCGTCTTCCACCGACGCCTTGCGCTTGGCCTTGAAGGATTTGCGCAGCGACAGCAAAACCCTGGCCCGCTGGGGCAACCTGGATGTGCCGGGCTCGACCGTCGTCAAAGTGACGGGCCAAGACCAACTTGCGTCCTATTGCGATTGCGTGGTCAACCCGTCCACTCAAGGCTGCACAAAATTGACCGAGGAGCAATCTGCGACCGAGGGCTACCGGATGCTGTCCCGAGCCTATTTCTACAGCGCCGGGTCGACCGCACCGGACAGTTTTCTGGACGAGCTGAAGCAACAGAACCTTGAGAGTTTTTTGACCGAAAGGTTCGAGCAAATGCTGGGCACGCGAGCCCTCGGCTCAGCTCGCTTCGAACGCACGATAGGCACCGACGACGCGTTGATCGAGCGCTTGGTGGGCGAGTTGCTGCTGCGCATCCCGAAGACGCATCCGCGCCGCCTGGTGCTGGTGGCCGAGCGCGACTCGCTCTACTCGCAAGCGTTGGTGGCGGTGCTGCAAAAGCAAGTCAAGCAGGCCGCACCGCATCTGGCCATGGAGGTGGTGTACTTCTTTCGTGGCCTTGACGGGGTGACCACGCGCGACGCCGGTCGCGACAGCGCCGACAAAAGCGCGGCCAAGTCGGGCTCAAGTGCTGGCTACGATTCGTCCGGCGCAGGTCAAGCCCGGCTGGAATGGCCGGAGTCGCGCGACCAGCTCGACTATTTGCGCCGCCTGGCACAGTCCCTGAAGGAGAGCGAAGGCGAGCTGGGCAGCGACGGCAAGGGGCTTGCCAACGACAGCGCGATGGGCGCGAACGTCGCAGACGTCGCGACTGGGGCGAATCGTGCGATCGGCGCAATCGGCATTCTGGGCAACGACGTGCACGATAAATTGCTGGTGCTGCAAGCGCTGCACGACACGTTCTCGGACAAGGTTTTTTTCACCACCGACATGGACGCCCGCTATTTGCATCCGCGCGTGCGGGCCTTCACCCGCAACCTGATCGTTGCCAGCAGTTTGCCGCTGGAGTTTTATGCGCCGCAGGTGGCGGGTCAGCTCAATTTGCAAGCCGGCACGCCGCCGCTGCGGGATGTGTATCAGACCGCCACCTATCTGGCCGCC
>CANFYD010000324.1 GCA_947450745.1 Burkholderiales bacterium | reverse complement strand
GTGATGCGGGCCAAGGTCCACTTCGAGGACATCGACAAGGGTTCGCGTCAGTCGATCATCGTTGATGAGATCCCCTATCAGGTCAACAAAAAGACCTTGCTGGAGCGCATCGCCGAGTTGGTGCACGAGAAGAAGATCGAAGGCATCAGCCACATCCAGGACGAGAGCGACAAGTCCGGCATGCGGGTGGTGATCGAACTGAAGCGCGGCGAAGTGCCCGAGGTGGTCCTGAACAATCTGTACAAACAGACCCAGCTGCAAGACACCTTCGGCATGAATATGGTGGCCCTGATCGACGGCCAGCCCAAGCTGTGCAATCTGAAGGACCTGATCATCGTGTTCCTGGAGCATCGCCGTGAAGTGGTGACGCGCCGGACGATTTTCGAGCTGCGCAAGGCGCGCGAACGCGGCCATGTGCTGGAAGGCCTGGCCGTGGCGATGGCCAATATCGATGAGTTCATCGCCACCATCAAGGCTTCGCCGACCCCGCCGGTCGCCAAAGCGGCCTTGATGGCCAAGAGCTGGGACTCCTCGCTGGTCCGCGAGATGCTGGCGCGCGCCGAAGGCGACACCGAAGGCGGCCGCAACGCCTACCGTCCGGCCGGCTTGCCCGCTATCTTTGGCATGCAAAACGACGGGCTGTACCGCTTGTCGGACGACCAGGCCGGCGAGATTCTGCAGATGCGTCTGCAGCGTTTGACTGGGCTGGAGCAGGACAAGATCGTCGCCGAGTACAAGGAAATCATGCTGGAGATCGCCGATCTGCTGCATATCCTGGCTCACGCCGAGCGCGTCACCACCATCATCGGCGAAGAGCTGGTGCAGGTACGCCAAGAGTTCGGCCAGACCAAGCTCGGCGCCCGCCGCAGCGCGATCGAACACAACCCGCAAGAACTCGGTACCGAGGACTTGATCACGCCGACCGACATGGTGGTGACGCTGTCGCACACCGGCTACATCAAGAGCCAGGCGCTGTCCGAGTACCGGGCGCAAAAGCGCGGCGGTCGCGGCAAGCAGGCCACGCAGACCAAGGACGACGACTGGGTCGACCAGCTTTTCATCGCCAACACGCACGACTGGATTCTGTGCTTCAGCAACCGCGGCCGGGTCTATTGGTTAAAGGTCTGGGAAGTGCCGCAGGGCTCGCGCAACTCGCGCGGCCGGCCCATCGTCAATATGTTCCCGCTGCAGCAGGACGAGAAAATCACCGTCGTGCTGCCGCTGACGGGCGAGTTCCGCGTCTTCCCTGAGGGCCATTTCATCTTCATGGCCACCGCTTTGGGCACGGTCAAGAAGACCTCGCTGGAAGACTTCGCCAACCCGCGCAAGTCCGGCATCATTGCGATTGCCCTGGATGAGGGCGACCACCTGATCGGCGCCGCTCTGACCGACGGCAAGCATGATGTGATGTTGTTCAGCGACGGCGGCAAGGCGGTGCGTTTCGATGAAGACGATGTGCGCTCGCTGGGCCGCACGGCACGCGGCGTGCGCGGCATGATGCTGGAGCCTGAGCAGCGCCTGATCGCCATGCTGGTGGCCGAAAATGACGGCACCCAGTCAGTCCTGACCGCGACCGAAAACGGCTACGGCAAGCGCACCAACATCCTTGAGTACACCCGCCACGGCCGCGGCACCAAGGGCATGATCGCGATCCAGCAGACCGAGCGCAATGGCCGGGTGGTCGCAGCCACGCTGGTGCGCGCCGAAGACGAGATCATGCTGATCACCGACCGCGGCGTGCTGGTACGCACGCGCGTCTCGGAGATCCGGGAGCTCGGCCGTGCCACCCAAGGCGTGACCCTGATCGCCCTGGATGAAGGCACCAAGCTTTCCGGCCTGCAGCGCATTGTCGAGAACGATGCTGTTGAAGGTGCTACAGACTCTGAAACCCCGACTGACGATGGCACATCACCGAATGATGACGCCGCTGACGACACCACCACCAAGGAATGAGCTTGAACAAGTCCCTGAAAATGCTGGCCGTTGCGGCCCTGCTGTGTTCCGCCAACCTGAGCTTTGCCCAAGGTGCCGCCCCGGCAAGCACCGCCGCGCAGGCGTCGTCGCCGGCCAAAAAGGAGCTGATCGCCAAGCTGCTGGTGCTGCAGCAACCCGGTATCGAGATGCTCACGCGCAACATCCTGCAGCAACCGCTCGCCGGCCTGATGCAAAGCGCTGGCGGTGCCCTGCAGCAAGTGCCGGCGGACAAGCGCGAAGCGGTCGGCAAGGCGATTGAAGCCGACTTGAAGAAATTCTTCGACGACAACGCACCCATGATGAAGGAGCGGGCCATCAAGTTGTCGCCCACCACCATCGGCGTGGTGCTCGACGAGCGGTTCACCGAAGAAGAGTTGAAGCAAGTGCTGGCTTGGCTGGAGTCACCGGTCAGCAAGAAGTTCGGTCAAGTCAATGGCGAGTTGCAAAAAGTCCTGACCGAAAAGCTGATGGCCGATGTCGGCGGCACCTTGGACACCCGCTTCAAAACACTGCAACAAGGCGTCGCCAAGCAATTGGGCGTGACCGCGCCCAAGGCGGCCGCTCCTGCACCGGCGGCCTCGGCCACCAAGAAGTAAGCACTTCAAGTAAAAGCATCCCGCCCGACTTCGACATTCCTTCGACCCGATGAGCTCACGACCGTTCAATTTTTCCGCCGGCCCCGCGGTGCTGCCCGACGAGGTTTTGGCCCAGGTTGCGGCTGAAATGCTGGACTGGCGGGGCTCCGGCATGAGCGTGATGGAGATGAGCCACCGCGGGCCGGAGTTCAGCGAGATTGCGCAGACGGCAGAAGCCGATCTGCGCGACCTGCTGCAAGTGCCGGCCAACTTCCACATCCTCTTCATGCAGGGGGGCGGCTTGGCCGAGAACGCCATCGTGCCGATGAATTTGTCGCAACTGAATGCAAGCGGCAAGGTCGATGTGGTGGTGACCGGCGCTTGGTCGAAGAAAAGCGCGCAAGAAGCCGCTCGCTACGCCGATGTGCAGATTGCCGCCAACGGCGCGGCAACCCGCTACACCGACCTGCCCGCTGCGGCCGAGTGGCAGTTGCGGGCCGATGCCGCTTACGTCCATGTCTGCACCAACGAGACGATAGACGGTGTCGAGTTTCATCAATTGCCAGACCTGAAAGCGCTCGGCAGCGACGCGCCGCTGGTGATCGACTGCTCGTCCCACCAACTGTCGCGGACTATCGATTGGTCACGCGTCGGCTTGGCCTTCGGCGGCGCTCAAAAGAACATCGGGCCGGCCGGCTTGACCCTGGTTTATGTGCGGGACGACCTGCTCGGCAAGGCTCTGCCGATTTGCCCATCGGCGTTTGACTACCGGGTGGTGGCTGACGCCAAGTCGATGTACAACACGCCGCCGACGTTTTCCATCTACGTGGCCGGCCTGGTGTTTCAGTGGCTGAAGCGCTTCAGCTATGCCGGCAAGACCGGCTTGGCGGCCATTGAGCAACGCAATATCGACAAAGCCAGCCTGCTCTACACCGCCCTGGACCAATCGAATCTGTTCGAAAACCGTGTCGCCTTGCATTGCCGCTCGCGCATGAACATCCCTTTTTATCTGCGCAACGAAGCGCTGAACGGTGTGTTTCTGGACGGTGCCAGGGCCCGTGGCTTGCTGCAGCTGAAAGGTCACAAATCGGTCGGCGGCATGCGCGCCTCGATTTACAACGCGATGCCGCTGGAAGGCGTGCAAGCGTTGGTGGCTTATTTGACAGAATTCGAGACTCAACATGGCTGACACCCTACCCACTGCAGCCGCTGCCCCCGAACTGGCCTCGCTGCGCGATCAAATCGACGCTCTGGACAGCCAGTTGCTGACCCTGCTGAACGCTCGCGCCCATGTGGCCGAGCAGGTCGGCGAGGTCAAAAAGCGCGAAGGTACGCCGTTTTTCCGCCCCGATCGCGTGGCGCAAGTGATCGCCAAGATGCAGGAAGCCAACCCCGGCCCGCTGAAGGGCGAGCATGTCGGAGCCATCTGGCGCGAGATCATGTCAGCCTGCCTGGCGCTGGAGTCGCCGCAACGGGTCGCTGTGCTCGGCCCGGTCGGTACTTTTTGCGAACAGGCGGCCATCGAGTATTTCGGCGGTGCTGCCGATCTGATTTATTGCTCCAGCTTTGACGAGGTGTTCCACGCCACGGCCAGCGGCAGCGCGCAGTACGGCGTGGTGGGCGTCGAGAACATGACCGAGGGCGTGGTGACCCGCTCGCTCGACCTGTTCTTGCACACCCCCACCCATGTAGTGGGCGAGGTCAGCTTGCTGATCCGCCACAACCTGCTGCGTTTGCAGGATTCATTGGACAGCGTTGAAGCGGTGCTGGCTCACCCCCAAGCCTTGGCGCAATGCCAGAACTGGCTCAACAAACACCTGCCCCACGCCGAGCGGCGCGCGGTGTCGAGCAATGCCGAAGGCGCACGCTTGGCGGCCACCAACCCGGCGTGGGCCGCCATCGCCGGGGAGCGTGCCTCGGCCGCGTTCGGCCTGCACATCGTCGCCCACGCGGTCCAGGACGAAGCCTACAACCGCACCCGCTTCGCCATCATCTGTTTGCCGCAAACGATGGCCGCGCCACCGGCCACCGCGCGGGACTGCACCAGCTTGATCGTCTCGGTGCCCAATCAGCCAGGTGCCATGCATGACTTGCTGGTACCGCTGAAGACGCATGGCGTCTCGATGACCCGACTGGAGTCGCGCCCGGCCCGCACCGGGCAGTGGGACTATTACTTCTACATCGACTTGGACGGCCACCCGTCGCAGCCGCATGTGGCGGCGGCGCTGTCCGAGCTGCGCGAGTTGTGCGCCTTTTTCAAGGTGATTGGTGCCTACCCGGTGAAAGCTTAAGCGCTTATGTTCAAGCAACTCGGGGTGATCGGCTGCGGCCTGATGGGCGGCTCGTTCGCGCTGGCGCTGAAGAAAGCGGGCCTGGTCGAGCATGTGGTCGGTTACAGCAAATCACCGTCCACCACCGAAACGGCCAAGCGCTTGGGCGTCATCGATACGGTGGCTGAATCCGCGCTGCAAGCGGTGGCGGGCTGCGACATCGTGCTGCTGGCAGTGCCGGTGTCGGCCACCGAAAGCACGCTGAAGGCGATTCGCCACCTGGTCCACCCCGGCGTACTGTTCATGGATGTGGGCTCGACCAAATGCG
>CANFYD010000323.1 GCA_947450745.1 Burkholderiales bacterium | reverse complement strand
TGGAAAACATCGGGGGCCAACTGGTGGCCGCCGCGCAGCTTGTTGACCAGCGCCGCCGGCTTGCCGTTCAGCTCGAACAGGATGTCGCCCTGCGCATCGGCTTGCGGGTCAGGCACGGCCAAGCCGCACGCGGCCAAGTGCTTCATCAGGTGCAGATAGAACGGCAGCTGCTCGAACGTCAGGCGCTCGAACAAGGTCAGCACAAACTCGCCCTGGTCGGTGGTGACGAAATAGTTGGTGTTTTCGATGCCGGCACTGATGCCGCGCAACGCTTGCACTTGCCCCAGCTCCAGGCGGCTCACCAAGGCTTGCGCCTGGTGCTCGGTGACTTCGGTGAATACGGCCATGTCAGCAAACGCAGAACTTGCGAGTAAGGGGAGGCCCGTGACTGGGCCGGGGAGGCCCGGCAGGGGGCGGGCGGTCAGAAATCCAGCAGCCGCCAGACGCTTTTGCCCGCCGCGCCGCGGGTCGAACTGGCACCGGGCGAGAGCTCTCGGCCAGCGTCGCCCATGATGATTTCGTAGGCGGGGAACTTGCTGTTTTTGGGCTGGATCGTGACCTTTTGGGTCTGACCGCGCACGCGCAATTCTTCAATGCGGGTGCTGTCGTCCTCGATCACCGTCGTTTGAACCTGTGCATCGGCGACGGCTTCAGGCTTGTCGGCGGCCCTGGCGCTACTGGTGGCAAGGGCGAGGGTGGCCAGCAACAGGGTGCTGGTAAAGAGGGTTCTGGACATGGCGGGATTCTAAACCGGCGCTGCGCCAGCCCCGGGCGTACCCGACAATGCGCGCCATGAACAAACCGATCTTGCTGCTGGTCGACGGCTCCAGCTACCTGTACCGCGCCTACCACGCCATGCCCGACCTGCGCGGGCCCGAGGGCGTGCCCACCGGTGCCATCCACGGCATGGTGGCAATGATGAAGCGCTTGCGTGAGCAGATTCCCGCCGAGCATGCGGTCTGCGTGTTTGACGCCAAAGGGCCTACCTTCCGCGATGCCTGGTACCCCGACTACAAGGCACAGCGCTCGCCGATGCCTGACGCGCTGCGTGAGCAGATCACGCCGATCCATGAAGTTGTCAAGCTGCTCGGTTGGCCGATTCTGGAGGTGCCCGGCATCGAGGCGGATGATGCCATCGGCACGTTGGCCCGAGTGGCCGCCGAGCTGGGTCATGCGGTGGTGGTCTCCACCGGCGACAAGGATTTGGCACAGTTGGTGACGCCGGACGTGACGCTGATCAACACGATGAGCAATGAAAAGCTCGATGAGGCCGGCGTGGTGGCCAAGTTTGGGGTGCCACCCGACCGCATCATCGACTACCTGACGCTGATGGGCGATGTGGTGGACAACGTGCCCGGTGTGGCCAAGGTCGGCCCGAAGACCGCCGCCAAATGGATTGCCGAATATGGCTCGCTGGACGGCGTGATCGCGGCCGCCGAGCAGATCAAGGGTGCCGCCGGCGAGAACCTGCGCAAGGCCCTGGACTGGTTGCCGATGGCACGTCGGTTGGTCACTGTGGTGCAAGACTGCGACCTGAACGGCCATGTGCCGCAATGGCCGACGCTGGACGCACTGGCCTTGCGCGAGGTCGATCTGGCTGGGCTGGAAGAGTTTTACCAGCGCTACGGCTTCAAGAGCTGGTTGAAGGAGTTGGGCGGGGTTAAGGCGGTGGTCAACACCAAACCGGTCAAGCCGGCCAAGGTGGACCCGCAGGGCAACGGCGATCTGTTTGCTGATCCTGTGGCTGTCGAGGGCGGCGTTGAGGCCGAGTCTCCGACCGTCGAGCCGATTGCCGGTTTGGCGCGCCGCTACGACACGATCCTCGACTGGGCGCAATTCGACGGCTGGCTGGCCCAACTGCAAGCGGCAGAGCTGGTGGCCGTGGACACCGAGACCGATTCACTCGACCCGCTGCAAGCCCGCATCGTCGGTATTTCCTTCAGCGTCAAGCCGGGCGAGGCCGCCTACATTCCGCTGCGACACAGCGGGCCGGATGCGCCCGAGCAATTGCCGCTTGATGAAGTGCTGGCCAAGCTGAAGCCCTGGCTGGAGGACGCAGCAGCGGCCAAGGTCGGGCAGAACCTCAAGTACGACACCCATGTGCTGGCCAACCACGGCATTGCCTTGCGCGGTGTGCAGCACGACACCATGCTGGAGAGCTATGTGCTGGAAGCGCATAAAAGCCATGGCCTGGGTGCTTTGGGGGAGCGCCACCTGGAGCGAAGCGGCCTGAGCTACGAGGACATGTGCGGTAAGGGCGTGCACCAGATTCCGTTTGCCCAAGTGGACGTGGCGCGTGCCGCCATCTACTCCGGCGAAGATTCGGAGATGTGTTTGCAACTGCACCAAATGCTGTGGCCGCAGATCCAAGCCAACGCCGGGCTCGAGTTCGTTTATCGGTCGATCGAAATGCCGACCAGCGCCTTGCTGGCCCGCATCGAGCGGATCGGCGTGTTGATCGACGCGCCCTTGCTGCAGGCGCAAAGTCACGAGCTGGGCCAGCGTCTGCTGGCGCTGGAGGCGCAGGCTTACGAGATCGCCGGCCAGCCCTTCAATCTGGGCAGCCCGAAGCAGATCGGCGAAATCCTGTTCACCAAACTGGGCTTGCCGGTCTTGAAGAAAACAGCTACCGGTGCGCCGTCCACCGACGAAGAAGTGCTGGACAAGTTGGCGGCCGATTACCCGTTGCCAGCCAAGATCCTCGAATACCGCAGCCTGGCCAAGCTCAAAAGCACCTACACCGACAAGCTGCCGTTGATGATCAACGCCACGACCGGGCGGGTGCACACCAACTACGCGCAGGCTGTGGCGGTGACCGGGCGCTTGTCCAGCAATGAGCCCAATTTGCAGAACATCCCGATCCGTACGGCCGAGGGGCGGCGTGTGCGTGAGGCATTCATTGCGCCGCCCGGACATTTGATCGTCAGCGCCGACTACTCGCAAATCGAGCTGCGCATCATGGCTCACATCAGCGAAGACCCAGGCCTGCTGCGCGCCTTCGGCGAAGGCATCGACGTGCATAAGGCCACCGCTTCCGAGGTCTTCAACACGCCGGTGGCCGAGGTCACACCTGAGCAACGCCGCTATGCCAAGACGATCAACTTCGGCCTGATCTACGGCATGGGTGCCTTTGGTTTGGCAACCAGCTTAGGCATTGAGACTAAGGCGGCCAAGGACTATATCGACCGCTACTTCACCCGCTTTGCCGGCGTCAAACATTACATGGACGCGACGCGCGAGTCTGCCAAGGCGCTGGGCTATGTGGAAACCGTGTTTGGCCGACGGCTGTGGTTGCCCGAAATCAACTCCGGCAACGGCCCGCGCCGTACAGGTGCCGAGCGGCAGGCGATCAATGCGCCGATGCAGGGCACGGCGGCCGACCTGATCAAACTCGCCATGATCGCGGTGCAGGCCGAGCTGGACCGCTTGGGCAAAACGACCCGCATCGTCATGCAGGTGCACGATGAACTGGTCTTTGAAGTGCCTGCAGCCGAGCTGGATTGGGTCAAGCTGGAGGTGCCGCGTTTGATGGCCGGCGTGGCGGACTTGCGCGTGCCGCTGCTGGCCGAGGTGGGCGTGGGCGCCAATTGGGATGAGGCACACTGACGCATGAACTGGCCCTATGAATTGCAAATCGGTTGGCGTTACACCCGCGCTGGCCGTGGTGGACGGCGCAATCGCTTCATCTCCTTTATCTCCGGCGTGTCCGTCCTGGGCATTGCCCTGGGTGTGGCGGCGCTGATCATTGTCTTGTCGGTGATGAACGGCTTTCAGCGCGAGGTGCGTGACCGCATGCTGTCTGTCATCGCGCATGTGGAGGTGCTGTCCTACCAAAATCAGGCCTTGCCCGACTGGCGAGCGACCGCCGCGAAGGCGCGCGAGAACCCGGCCGTTGTTGGCGTCGCGCCTTTTGTGGCAGCGCAGGCACTGATTGCGCGCGGCGACGAGATGCGCGGCGCGATCGTGCGCGGCATCTCGCCGGCGGACGAGGCGACAGTGACGCCGTTGGCCGCGCTACTGTTGGACGGTGCGCTGGCCAAGCTGCGCGCCGGTGAGTGGAATATCGTGCTGGGCGGGGAGTTGGCTCGCTCGCTCGGCGTGCGCGAGGGCGACAAGATCACCTTGGTCGCACCCAGTGGCCAGGTCACGCCGGCCGGTGTGGTGCCGCGGCTCAAGCAGTTCACTTTGGTGGGCACCTTCAATGCTGGGCATTACGAGTACGACAACGGGCTGGCGCTGATTCACATGGACGATGCGGCCAAATTGTTCCGCGTCGAAGGGCCGACCGGCGTGCAGTTGAAGCTGCGCGATGTGCACGAGGCACGTCAAGTGGCAGCGCAATTGACCCAGAGCCTGGGCCCGGATGTGCGCGTGCGCGACTGGACCCGTACCAACGCCAATTGGTTTGATGCGGTGCAAGTGGAGAAGCGCTTGATGAGCATCATCCTGACGCTGATCGTGGCGGTGGCCGCCTTCAATCTGGTCTCCACGCTGGTGATGACGGTGACCGACAAGCAATCGGACATCGCCATTCTGCGCACCTTGGGTGCCAGCCCGCGCTCCATCATGGGAATTTTCATGGTGCAAGGGGCGGCGTCGGGCGTGATCGGAACGTTGACGGGCGTGGGCATGGGCTTGCTGGTGGCTTTCAATATCGACGTGATCGTGCCGGCCATCGAGCGCTTGTTGAACGTCAGTTTTCTGCCCGGCAGCATTTATTTGATCAGCCACATGCCCAGCGATCCGCAGCAGGGCGACATCGTGCCGATTGCAGTGACCTCGCTGATCCTGGCCTTTGTGGCGACGATTTACCCCAGCTGGCGCGCCAGCCGTGTGCAGCCGGCCGAGGCTTTGCGATATGAGTGATGTGCTTGTGAGTGACTCGGTAGTGAAGAATGATCTGGTCTTGCAGGGTGTGGCGCTGGAGCGGCGTTTCAGCGAAGGCGATCTGGATGTGCAGGTGCTGGCCGGTGTGGACATCGCCGTGCGGCGCGGCCAGACGCTGGCCATCGTCGGTGCTTCCGGCTCCGGCAAATCGACGTTGCTGCATTTGCTCGGTGGTCTGGACAAGCCCAGCGCCGGCCGGGTCAGCTTGATGGGGCGCAACTTGGCCGAGATGGGCGAGCCGGAGTTGGGTCGCTGGCGCAATCAGCATTTGGG
>CANFYD010000322.1 GCA_947450745.1 Burkholderiales bacterium | reverse complement strand
GGCAAGGACCCCGGCAGCGCCAAGGCGGTGGGCTTCCCCACGCTGGCGCAAATGGGGCAGACGGTGGTCACGCAGCTCAGCGATCCGTTCTATGACCGGGGGCCGAATGACAAGGGCATTGCGATCCAGTTGGGCCATTCGCTTGGCCGGGTCGGCCTGGGGTTTTTGCTGGCCAGCTTGGTGGCGATCCCGTTGGGCTTCGTGATCGGCATGTCGCCGTTGCTGGGCCGCGCACTCGACCCCTTCATTCAGGTGCTGAAGCCGATCTCGCCGCTGGCCTGGATGCCGCTGGCGCTGTACACGATCAAGGACAGCTCGGCCTCGGGCATCTTCGTGATCTTCATCTGCTCGATCTGGCCGATGCTGATCAACACCGCTTTTGGCGTGTCGGCCGTCAAGCGTGAATGGCTGAACGTGGCCCGCACGCTGGAAGTCAGCCATTGGCGGCGCGCCTTTCTGGTCATTTTGCCGGCCGCCGCGCCTACGATTCTGACCGGCATGCGCATCAGCATGGGCATTGCCTGGCTGGTCATCGTGGCGGCCGAGATGCTGGTCGGCGGCACCGGCATCGGCTACTTCGTCTGGAACGAATGGAACAACCTGTCGCTGACGAATGTGATTTTTGCCATCGGCATGATCGGCATCGTCGGCATGTTGCTGGATTTGCTGTTTGCCCGCGCGCAAAAGGCGGTGACCTATGTTGAATGACGCTGTTCAAGCACAACGCACGGCCGAGGTGCTGCTCAAAGTCGAGGGGCTGAGCAAGGCTTTTGTGGCGGGCAAGCCGGTTTTTGCCGATGTCAGCTTCACGCTGGCGCGGGGCGAGTTCGTCTGCATCATCGGCCACTCAGGCTGCGGCAAAACGACGGTGTTGAATGTGCTGGCGGGGCTGGATACCGCCAGTTCGGGCAATGTCTTCATGGCCGGCCGTGAGGTCACCGGGCCGGGCCTGGAGCGCGGCGTGGTGTTCCAGGGCCATGCGCTGATGCCTTGGCTGACGGTGCGGCAGAACATTGCCTTTGCCGTCAAGTCGCGCTGGCCCGAGTGGGGCCGGGCGGAGGTCAGCGCGCAGGTGGAAAAGTTCGTCGCCCTGGTCGGCTTGACCGCCGCCATCGACAAAAAGCCGTCGCAGTTGTCGGGCGGCATGAAGCAGCGCGTCGGCATTGCGCGGGCCTTTTGCATCAGCCCGAAGATGCTGCTGCTGGACGAGCCCTTCGGCGCGCTGGACGCCCTGACGCGCGGCACCATCCAGGACGAGCTGCTGTCCATCGTGCGGCAAACGCAGCAGACCGTTTTCATGATCACCCACGATGTGGACGAGGCGATCCTGCTGGCCGACCGCATTCTGCTGATGAGCAATGGCAGTGAAAGTGCCGGCCGTTACTTGCCCGGCGGCATCGCCGAAGTGGTGGTCAACCCGCTGCCGCGCGAACGCTCGCGTGCCAGCTTGCACCATCTGGATGGCTATTACGAGCTGCGCAATCACATCGTCGATTTTCTTGTTTCACGCGCTGTCGCGCATTGAGGTTGAGAGCTTTTTACTGCGCGGCCGCCATGCGTCGTTGGGCGGTGCTCGGAATCCTCATGTACCTGAAGTACGTTTCGGTTCCTGTGCTCCTTCGCCCAAGCCTGACAGCCGCTCGCTACAAAAGCTCTCACCCTCTGAGTTCCGCTCTTGAGCGGAAGTTATCAAAAAAATTCAACCGGAGTCACTTATGAACCGCAACGACATCACCGAAAAAATCATCACCGCCAAGGTTTCCAAAGGCATCAAGTGGGACGACGTGGCACGCCAGATCGGTCTGAGCAAGGAGTGGGTGACGGCTGGCTGCCTGGGCCAGATGACCTTTGACGCGCCGCAAGCAGCCATCATTGGCGAGATCTTCGGCTTGGACGCCGAAGAGCAGAAGTGGTTGCAGGTCGTGCCCTACAAAGGCTCGCTGCCCAGCGCCGTGCCGACCGACCCGCTGATCTACCGCTGGTATGAGTTGGTGAACGTCTACGGCACGACGATCAAGGAATTGATCCACGAGGAATTCGGCGACGGCATCATGAGCGCCATCGATTTCTCGATGGACATCGTGCGCCAGCCCGACCCGAAGGGCGACCGCGTCAACGTCGTGCTGTCCGGCAAATTTCTGCCTTACAAGCAGTATTGACGCCGCCCGTCGGGCAGCGTCAATTGGCGGATCACTTGAACGGTCAGGCCGCGACGCTGAGCTGAGCAGCCAAGTAGGGCGGGTCAAGACCCGCCCTACGAATGCTGTGCGTGAGGATCACGAGCATTCGACCAGCGACGCATGGCGGCCGCGCAGTAGAAAGTTCTCGCCCTCTCAGGCGGCCACGCTGAGCTGAGTGGGCTGTGCGTAGTTGGCAGCGGCGCGGCTGTAGGCCTGAGCGACCATGTCGCTCAGGTTGTTGCGCTCGGTCCGCTGCGTACGGGCGGGGCCGTCCTGCGCATTGGTCTGGCTGGTCGAGCTGCTACCCGAGTTGTTGCTTGAACTGCCGCTGCTGGCAGATGCCGCGCCCGCTGTGGTCAGCGCATCTTTCAGCTTGTTGGTGAAGGCCTCCGCCTCGCTGGCGCTGACGGCCTTGTCTCCGTTGCTATCCGCCGCCTTGGTCAGCGCCTTCATCAGCTCTTTCAGGTCACCGGCCGCTTGCTCCTGGGCGGAGACAACGCCGTCGGCATTGGTATCGAGCGGGTCGGTGCTGGCGGAGCTGCTGCTTGAAGTGCTTGTCGTGCTGGAGGTGCTGCCATCGCTGTCGCCGTCCTTATCACCGCCAGCGCCGCCGGGTGGCGGTGGGGGTGGCCTGCCGCCGGCGGCTCTGGGCCCACCCGGTCCACCAGATTCGCTCGCCGACCCGCTGGCCCCGCTGACAGCGGTTTTGAATTCGGCCTTGCTGATGCTGCCGTCGCCGTCTTTGTCGAGCGCGCTGAAGACGTCGGCATTCGCTTTGGCGGCAATTGCGCTGCTGGCGCTGGTGCTGGTGCTGCCATCGGTGGACGTGCTGCTGCCGTCGGTGCTGCTGGTGCTGCTGGTGGCCGTGCTGGCACCGTTCTGCGTCGCCAGTTGATCGAGCAGTTTGTTCAGCTCGGTGGCGTTCAGGCCGCCGCTGCTGTCACTGTCCAGCGTGGCAAAGGCTTTGTCGATCTTGGCGTCCTTGCCGCCGCCACCGCGTTGTTGCGCAAACTCCTGAGTTGAAGGCGGCTTGGGCATCAGGCTCTTCATGCCGGTGGTCAATTCCTCCTTGCTCAGGCCGCCGCTGCTGTCGGTGTCCATCTTGCCGAACAAGTCCGCCGCCGTGCCCGGCGAGGTGCCGGTCTTGCTGCTGATCTTGTCGAACATCGTTTGCAGCTCGGCCTTGTCCACGCTGCCACTGCTGTCGCCATCGACCTTGGCGAACATCTTGTCCGATCTCGCGCTGGCGCGCGAGCTGCTCATTGCGGCCCAGGCGCTGCTCGCGCTGCCGACACTGGAGATGGTGCTCATTTGGCGTCCTTTCAAAGTTTGACCAAGTTTTCTCGCGCCGGTTCCCCGCAGATGCGAAATCCGACGCCTTGATTTTTCAACCCGCTTGTCACCAGAAGATGTCGCCTTTGTACCGGGCTTGATACGCAAGGCCTGCATAGCCGCCCAACTGGCGGGCAAAGCGCGGGCTGTTCATCGGCTGAGTCGTGCTTGCAGCTGTTTAAGCTCCTGCATGGAAACGATGCAATGAGAAATCCGGCCCACATCCTGGTGGTGGACGATGACGATGAAGGCCTCACCGACTTGCTCTGTACCTATTTGGCCGGCTTTGGCTTGCGGACCTGCACAGCGGGCAATGAGGCGCAGATGCACAGCCAACTGGCCGCGCAGCGCATCGATCTGGTCTTGCTTGACCTGACGGCACCCAGCGTCGATGGGCTGAAGCTGCTGCGTGCGGTGCGCCTGGCATCGAGCATTCCCGTCATCATGCTGAGCCCGCGCAGCCATCTGGTCGACCGCGTGCTGGGCCTGGAAATGGGCGCGGACGACTACCTGTGCAAGCCGTTCGAGCCGCGCGAGTTGGTGGCCCGCATCCGCACCGTGTTGCGCCGTGTGCCGAGTGCCGTGCGGGTGGAAGCGGCCGACGCCAATATCGTGCGCTTCGATGGCTGGGAGCTGCTGCGCCAAGAGCGCCGGCTGACCTCGCCGACAGGGCAACGGGTGGCGCTGTCGAACGCCGAGTTCCAGCTGCTGTCGACCTTTTTGAACGCGCCGCGCCGTATCTTCAGCCGTGACCAGTTGATGTCCTTGGCGCGCGGACGCGAGATGACTTCGCTGGACCGCAGCATCGACCTGCTGGTGTCGCGGCTGCGGCAAAAGCTGCTGGATCAATTGGGCGACGACGGACTGATCAAGACCGTGCGCGGGGCCGGCTATGTGTTCAATGCTCAGCAGGTGCAGGGTTGTGCGGCACGGCCGCATTGAGGTGATTCGGCCGATCGATCGGGCTGATGTCGGTTGAAAGTCTCGGACGAGACAACTGTTGCGGGTAAGCACGGTTCGCCGGGCCGGTGGCGCGGGGTAGTCTTGCCGGCGGTGATGCAGATGTCTGCACACCGCCCAAAAACAAACGAGACACCGACATGCAACTTCGCTCACCGATGCTTTTGACCGCCATTGCAGCCAGCGCTCTGCTTGCTGCCTGTGGCGGCAGCGACACCGTCGTTCCTGTGGTGGTGGTGCCTGAGGAAACGCGCGCACAAGACAGCCGCGTCTTCACCGCCGACGCCACCGCCACCACCTTTGCCGCGATGGCCGCTGCCACCGGCGATGCCACCGACATGAGCACGACCAGCCGCTGGGCCGGGGTGCTGGGCGGCGCGGCCTATCAAGTGGAAGTGCCCGCCAACTGGAACGGCAAGCTGGTCATGTATGCCCACGGCTATGCGGGTACCGGCGCGGCCTTGAGCGTCGGGCCACCATCCATCCGCCGCTACCTGATCCAGAACGGCTATGCCTGGGCGGCGTCCAGCTACAGCAAGAACTACTACGACGTGCGTGCCGGCGTCGAAGACACCAACGCGCTGGCGCTGCAGTTCACCGCCATCGCCGCCAAAAACTCCCGCACGCTGGTGGCCCCGACCCGCACCTACATCACCGGCCACTCGATGGGCGGCCACATCACCGCCGCCGCCATCGAGGACGAAGCCTAT
>CANFYD010000321.1 GCA_947450745.1 Burkholderiales bacterium | reverse complement strand
TGAACTCGTCGGCGCAGCGCTTGGCCCAGCGCAGGCTCAGCTCCATCGAGGTTTGCGCCTCTTTCTCGGTCGTCAGGTGGCCCTTGCTTTCGTAGGGCGTGCATTCGTCGAACTGCATGACGATGTCGGAATTGAGCACCGTCTGGATCTGCATCGAAATCTCGGGCGTCAGGAACAACTTGTCGCCGTTCACCGGCGAAGCGAACTTGACGCCCTCTTCCGAGATCTTGCGCATTTCCCCCAGGCTCCAGACCTGGAAGCCGCCGCTGTCGGTCAGGATCGGTTTGTTCCAGCTCTCGAACCGGTGCAGGCCGCCAAACTGCTGGATCACGTCCATGCCCGGCCGCAGCCACAGGTGGAAGGTGTTGCCCAGGATGATCTGAGCGCCCATTTCCTCGAGCGAGCGCGGCATCACGCCCTTGACGGTGCCATAAGTGCCCACCGGCATGAAGATGGGGGTTTGCACGACGCCGTGGTTGAGCGTCATTTGGCCACGGCGTGCGTGGCCTTCGGTTTTGAGCAGATCGAACTTCAGCATGGGCGCGATTGTGGCAGGGCATCGAGGCGCTTCAAGAGTGGGGCCGACAATCCGCCTCATGCCTTTTTCCCTCGCCCGACCTGTCCACAGCGAACTGATCATCAAGAAAAGCCGTTTCATCGGCTGCGTCGAGCCGATGGCCGACCGTGCCGGGGCCGTCGCCCGCGTGGCGGCCTTGCGCGCCGAGCACCCCGGCGCGGTGCATATCTGCTGGGCCTTGCTGGCCGGCGGACAAGCCGCTGCGGTGGACGACGGCGAACCGGGCGGCACCGCCGGCCGGCCGATGCTGGAGGTGCTGCGCCACCAGGATCTGGAAGGCGTGCTGGCCACCGTCGTGCGCTACTGGGGCGGCATCAAGCTGGGTGCCGGCGGCTTGCTGCGCGCCTACACCGACAGCGTCGCTCAAGCCTTGTTGACGGCCGAAAAGCTGCCGCTGCTGCGCCTGCAAACGCTGCGTTGCACGGTGCCTTACTCCTTTGAAGGTCTGCTGCGGCGCGAGATCGAAGCCGCCCAGGCGCAACTGCTGGAGGTGCAGCATGGCAGCCAAGTCGAGTTGAGTTTTAGCCTGCCCGAGGCCGCCGTGGCCGCGCTGATGGAGCGGCTGAGCGAGGCGGGGCAAGGCCGCATCGGGTGGCTGAAAGCCGACTGAGGGCGACGCCACAGCACCTGCTCGGCCCCATGCTGAAAAGTTATGCCCCGCGCCCGCATTGACATTTGCGGTCCGCCACAGGGCCGCCTACGCTGCAGCGGTGTTTGCGCCTGCAACAATCACCCATCCTCCGACCCGCCGCGCACAAGCTCCGTATGACCAAGCTCCGTATGAATATGCTCAAGCTCCGCCCCCTCCTGCTGCTGGCCGCCGCACTGCTGCTGAGCGCTTGCGCGACCGGGCCGGCCAAGCCCACCATCGACCGCAGCTACACCTCGGCCAACCAGGACAGCCGGGCGCTCTTCCTGGTCCTGCACTACACGGTGTCGAACTGGGAAAGCTCGCTGAAAGTGCTGACCACCGGCGGGCAGGTCAGCAGCCATTACCTGGTGCGCGACGAGCCGGTCATCAGCTACTACCTGGTGGATGAAAACCGCCGCGCCTGGCATGCGGGGGCTAGCTTCTGGGCCGGCAACCAGAACCTGAATTCATCGTCGATCGGCATCGAGATCGTCAACCCCGGCTATACCGACGGGCCGATGGGTCGGGTCTACGCCCCGTTTTCGCAAAAGCAGATCGATGAAGTGATCCTGCTGACGCGCGACATCGTGACGCGCCACGGCATCCGACCCGAGCGCATCCTCGGCCACGCGGACATCGCCCCGGGGCGCAAGCAAGACCCCGGCCCGATGTTCCCCTGGAAACAATTCGCCGACGCCGGCCTGATCCCCTGGCCCGACGCGGCGCAGGTGGTGGCCAAAATGCCCCTGTACGCGGTGCTGCCGCCGGACGCCGCTTGGTTCCAGGACAAGCTCGCGCGCATCGGCTACAGCGTGCCGCGCAACGGCGAACTGGATGTGCCGACGCAGGACGTGATTGCCACCTTCCAGATGAAATACCGCCCGTCCGACTACCGTGGCGTCAACGATGCCGAAACCGCCGCGCTGCTCGATGTGGCCACCACGCCGGGCGGCATGCTGCTGGCCAAACCGGGCCTGGAGCCCGCACCCAAGCCCTCTTCACCACCGTCGTCGCGCTGGTAAGCCCGCTTGTTCACCTTCATCCTCAAAAAACTCGCGGCGCTGATTCCCACGCTGATCGGCATCACCCTAGTGGCCTTCGGGCTGATCCGGCTGATCCCCGGCGACCCGATCGAAGTGATGATGGGCGAGCGCCGGCTGGACCCCGAAGCCCATGCGGCGCTGGTCAAGCAGATGGGCCTCGATCAGCCGATTCATGTGCAGTACTGGGACTACATGACCCGGTTGGTGCAGGGCGATCTGGGTCAGTCCCTGGTCAGCCGCGAGCCGGTCGCCAAGGAGTTCGCGGTGCTGTTCCCGGCCACGGTCGAGTTGGCGCTGACCGCGCTGGTCTTGGCCGTCGGTCTGGGCCTGCTGCTCGGCGTGATGGCGGGGCTGAAGCGCGGCTCCTGGCTGGATCAGGGCGTGATGGGCCTGGCGACGGTCGGCTACTCGATGCCGGTGTTCTGGTGGGGGCTGATCCTGATCATGTTCTTCTCGGTCAACTTGGGCTGGACGCCGGTGTCGGGGCGCATCGGCATCGAGTACGACGTGGCCCGGGTCAGCGGTTTTTTGCTGTTCGATGCCTGGGTGTCCGGTGAGGACGGCGCTTTTGCCTCGGCCTGCCTGCACCTGATCTTGCCGGCCCTGGTGCTGGGCACCAGCAGCTTGGCCGTGGTGGCGCGGATGACGCGCTCCAGCATGCTGGAAGTGCTGCGCGAGGACTACATCCGCACCGCCCGCGCCAAAGGGCTGCACCCAGCCCGCGTCGTCATCGTCCACGCTTTGCGCAACGCCTTGATCCCCGTGCTGACGGTGGTGGGCCTGCAGACCGGCAGCCTGCTGGCCGGCGCCGTGCTGACCGAAACCATCTTCTCCTGGCCCGGCATCGGCAAATGGCTGATCGACTCGATTGGCCGACGCGACTACCCCGTCGTGCAAGCCGGAATTTTGATTTCAGCGCTGACTTTTATCGGCGTCAACTTGGTGGTCGACGTGCTGTACGGCGTGGTCAACCCGCGCATTCGGTCACCGCATTGATGGCTTACGTTGAAATTTTCAATGTGGGCGGGGCTGCGGGCATCGGGTTCACCCAACCCTGTAGGGCGGGTCGGGACCCGCGAACGATCTTGTCGCTCGCACCCAACCGGCGGGCGCCACAGAGCAGGCGAAACAAGCGCGTCTGTTGTCAAGGCAAGACGCGGGTCTCGACCCGCCCTACAGGGATGGAGCACGCATCGACGCCTGCTGCAACGCCGAAGGAGCAGTTCGGCGGGTCGCTTTGCGGAGGTCAAGGGGGAAGCCGCAGCCCTAGGCTGCGCTGGAGGACACGCAGCAAAGCGACCCGCCGGACTGCTACCGCGCAAACAACCCTAACAACCAAATTGCGAGCCTAGAAGATGAGCACAAGCAGCCTCGAAGCTCCCATCCCCACCTACCCCTCCCCGCTGCAAGAATTCTGGCGTGGCTTCAGCGCCAACCGGGGCGCGCTAGCCGCGCTGATCGTGTTTGCGCTGATTGCGGCGGCCTCGTTGCTGTCGCCGCTGATTGCGCCGTACAGCCCGATCGAGCAGTTCCGCGACCACATGCTGACGCCGCCGATCTGGTCAGCGGGCGGCAGCGCGCAGTTCCTGCTCGGCACCGACGAGTTGGGCCGCGACATCCTCTCGCGCCTGCTGCATGGCGGCCGCGTCTCGCTGGGCATCGGGCTGGCGTCGGTGTTGCTGTCGATGTTGCCCGGCGTGCTGCTGGGCTTGCTGGCGGCGTTTTTTCAGCCGTTGCTGGCGCCGGTGATCATGCGGGTGATGGACATCATGCTGGCCCTGCCCGGCCTGCTGCTGGCGATCTGCGTCATCACGGTGCTGGGGCCGGGGCTGGTCAACACGGTGATCGCGATTGCCATCGGCGCGCTGCCCGGCTACACCCGCCTGACCCGCGCCGCCGCCCTGGCCGAAATTGGCAAGGATTACGTCACCGCCAGCCGTGTGGCCGGTGCCGGCGTGCTGCGGCTGATGTTCGTGGCGGTGCTGCCCAACTGCATGGCCCCGCTGATCGTCAACGCCACCTTGAGTTTTTCGGCCGCCATTCTGGAGACGGCCGGCCTGGGCTTTCTGGGCCTGGGCGTGCAGGCCCCAACGCCGGAATGGGGCACGATGCTGTCCGCTGCGCGCGACTACATGCAGCGCGCGCCCTGGGTGGTGACGCTGCCCGGCCTGACGATCTTGATCACCGTGCTGGCCATCAACCTGATGGGCGACGGCCTGCGCGACGCGCTCGACCCCAAACTGAAACGGGTCAGCTGAATGAGCACCTTGTTGAACATCAAGAACCTGCGCGTCAGCTTTGACGCCTTCCCGGCGGTGGACGGCGTGGACCTGACACTGGAGGCGGGCGAGCTGCTGGGCATCGTCGGCGAATCGGGCTCGGGCAAATCGGTCGCCATGCTGGCCGTGATGGGCTTGATCGATGCGCCGGGCCGGCTCAGCGCCGACCTGATGGAGTTCCAGGGCCAGGACCTGCTGCGCCTGAGCGCCCGCCAGCGCCGCTTGCTGGTCGGCCGCGACATCGCGATGGTGTTTCAGGACGCGCAGTCCAGCCTGAACCCCAGCTACACGGTCGGCTACCAGATCAAGGAAGTGCTGCAAGCCCACCTGGGTCTGCGCGGCGCGGCCGCCACCCAGCGGGTGCTGGAGCTGCTGGAGCTGGTGGAGATTTCGGATGCCAAGAACCGCCTGGCGGCCTACCCGCACCAGTTGTCCGGCGGCATGAACCAGCGGGTGATGATTGCGATGGCGATTGCCTGCCGCCCCAAGCTCTTGATCGCCGACGAGCCGACCACCGCGCTCGACGTGACCATCCAGGCACAAATCATGGCCCTGCTGCTGCGCCTGCAAAAGGAGCAGGGCATGGGCTTGCTGATGATCACCCATGACCTGGCCGTGGTGGCCGAGATGGCGCAACGGGTGGCGGTGATGTATGCCGGCCAAG
>CANFYD010000320.1 GCA_947450745.1 Burkholderiales bacterium | reverse complement strand
TTCGCCTGGACGGTGGCGCAATACGTCAAGAGCAATGCCATCGTGTTCTGCGCTGGCGGCATGACCTTGGGCGTGGGTGCCGGGCAGATGAGCCGCATCGACAGCGCCCGGATTGCCTCGATCAAGGCCGAGAACGCCGGCCTGACGCTGCAAGGCTCGGCCGTCGCCAGCGATGCTTTCTTCCCCTTCCGCGACGGCCTCGATGTGGTCGTGGACGCCGGTGCCACCAGCGTCATCCAGCCCGGCGGCAGCATGCGTGACGACGAGGTGATCGCCGCCGCCAACGAGCGCGGCATCGCCATGGTCTTCACCGGCGTGCGGCATTTCCGGCATTGAGATTCCGCCCGCTCCCCGGCCGACCTTTGCGGCATTAGACGCGCGTCCCTAGGAGCCGGCTTGGCGGCGCCGGCGCTTGCGGTTAGCCTTGCTTGCAATATCAAGGGGACGGCATGAATCAGGCTTTGCATGAACGGCTGCAGGTGGTGCTGGAGGCTCAGCGTGCGGCGTTCCAGGCCCAGATGAGCCCGAGCTGGGCGGTGCGGCATGAGCGCTTGCAGCGGGTGCGCTTGATGACGACGCAACACGCCGACGCGTTGGCGGCGGCGATTTCCAGCGACTTCGGCAACCGGGCGCGGCAAGAAACGCTGCTGGCCGACGTCTTCACCGTGGTGTCTGCGGCCAAACACGCGCAAGCCCATTTGCGCGGCTGGATGCGAGCCCGCCGCGTGCCCACCGCCCTGCACTTTCTGCCGGCCAGCAACCGGCTGCTGCGCCAGCCTCTGGGCGTCGTCGGCGTGGTCTCGCCCTGGAACTACCCCTACTACCTGGCCATGGCTCCGGCGCTGGCCGCGCTGGCAGCGGGCAATCGGGTGATGATCAAACCGTCGGAGCTGACGCCGGCAACCTCCGCGCTGCTGGCCCGCATGGTGGCCGAGTTCTTCGCGCCGGAAGAGATGCAGGTCATCACAGGGGACGCCGATGTGGGCCGGGCATTCACGCAGTTGCCCTTCGATCATCTGTTCTTCACCGGCTCGACCGCCGTTGGGCGGCAAGTGGCGCTGGCGGCGGCGCAAAACCTGACCCCGGTGACGCTGGAGCTGGGCGGCAAGTCGCCGGCGCTGATCGACCGCAGTTGCAATTTGCCGCTGACGGCCGAGCGGCTGGCCTATGGCAAGCTGCTGAACGCCGGGCAGACCTGCGTGGCCCCCGACTATCTGCTGGTGCCCCAAGAGATGGTGGCCCCACTGGCCGCCGCCTTGAGCGCCGCGATGCGCCAGCTTTACCCGACGCTGGCCGGCAACCCGGACTACACCAGCATCGCCACGCCGCGCCATCTGGCGCGGCTTGAGCACCTGTTGAACGATGCCCATACCAAGGGCGCGCGCCTGATCCCCTCGCATGGCGGCCCGCTGGCCGGTGGCGCGGCAGGCCGGCAGTTGACACCGCACTTGCTGCTGGACGTCAACGACGGCATGGCAGTGATGCAAGAAGAAATCTTTGGCCCGCTGCTGCCCATCGTCGGCTATGACCGGGTTGAAGACGCGCTCGCCTACGTCAACGCCCACGCCCGGCCACTGGCGCTGTATTGGTTTGGTCAGGACAAGCAAGCCGAGCAGCAGGTGCTGACACAGACCCACGCCGGCGGCGTCACCGTCAACGACTGCATCTGGCACCTGGGGCAAGAGGATCAGCCGTTCGGCGGCGTCGGGGCCAGCGGCACCGGGGCGTATCACGGCGAATGGGGTTTTCGCACCTTCAGCAAGGAAAAGCCGGTGTTCCGCCAAGCCCGCTTTGCCGGCACGCGGCTGTTCTCTCCGCCGTACGGTGCCACCTTCGAGCGCCTGCTCGGCCTGCTGAAGAGGATCACATGAAGCGCCGCAGCTTGCTCCAGTTCGGCCTGGGTGCGGCCGTGCTGGTCGGCGTCGTCGGCGGCGGCTTGGTGCTGATGCGGCCGGGCTGGGTCGATGGGCGGCTGGCCCCGGAGGCGCGCGAGCTGATGCGCGTGGTGGCCTTGAGCGTGATGGACGGGCTGTGGCCCGCGCCCGGTGCGGCGCGGGAGGCCGCGCTGCAAGCTCATTTGGAGCGCCTGGACACCCAAATTGCCGGCTACCCGGCAGCAGTGCGGGCCGAGCTGTCGCAAGTGCTGGCCTTGTTGACCCGCAGCGGCGGGCGGCTGGCCCTGGTCGGGCTGACGCCGGATTGGTCCAAGGCCACGGTCGCCGAGGTGCAGGAGGCGCTGAACGACATGCGCGTGTCGCGCTTGGCTGTGCGCCAGCAAATCTACCGCGCGCTGCGGGAATTGAACTGCATCGCCTTCTTCACCGCCCCCGAACACTGGGCCTTGACCGGCTACCCCGGACCGCGAGAAATCCCATGAGCACGATCCCCGACCCGATCAAACAAGGCTTGGCGCGCGGCTGGAAGGTGCTGGGGGGCGAGCATGGCCAGCTGCCGAGCGTGCCGAACACGCCAAACACGCCGGCCACGCTGGACTGCGATGTGGTGATTGTCGGCAGCGGCGCCGGGGCCGGCATCACCGCCGAGCTGTTGGCCAAGGCGGGGCTCAAGCTGATCATCATCGAAGAAGGGCCGCTGCGCTCCAGCAGCGACTTCCGCCAGCGCGAGGCCGAGGCTTACGCCGAGCTCTACCAGGAAGGTGCCGGGCGCAAAAACACCGAGCAGTCGATGAATATCCTGCAAGGGCGCTGCGTGGGCGGCAGCACCACCGTCAACTGGACTGGCTCGTTCCGCACGCCGCCCGACACCTTGAACGCCTGGGTCCACCAGTTCGGCCTGACCGAGTTGAACGAAGCCGCCATGGCACCGTGGTTCGCACAAGTGGAGCGGCGGCTCAGCATCAGCCCCTGGCAGGTGCAGCCGAATGCCAACAACGATGTGCTGCGCGCCGGAGCGCTGCGCCTGAGTATTCCGACCGTCACCGTGCAGCGCAATGTGAAGGGCTGCTGGAACCTGGGCTCTTGCGGCATGGGCTGCCCGACCAATGCCAAGCAGTCGATGCTGGTGACCACCCTTCCGGCCGCGCTCGATTTGGGGGCCACCTTGCTGGTGCAGACGCGGGCGCAAAAACTGGAATGGCAGGGCGACGAGGTGAAAGCGCTGGTCTGCCAACCGGTCGGCCTGGACGGAGCGCCCAGCGGCCCCGAGCTGCGCATCAGCGCCCGCCATTACGTGGTGGCCGGCGGTGCCATCAACTCGCCCGCCCTGCTGCTGCGCTCGACCGCACCCGACCCGCACGCGCTGCTGGGCAAACGGACCTTTTTGCACCCGACGGTGGCCAGCCATGCCGACATGCCGACACCGGTCGAGGGCTGGGCCGGCGCGCCGCTGAGCGTCTATTCCGACCACTTTCTGCATCAGCAGGGCACGGCCGGTGCGATCGGCTACAAGCTGGAAGTGGCGCCGGTTCACCCCGGCTTTGCCATGACCAACTTGGGCGGCATCGCCCAAAGCCTGGCCGACAACGCCCGCCAGATGCCGCATGCCAACGTGATGATCGCCTTGCTGCGCGATGGCTTTCACCCCGAGTCGCCAGGCGGCAGCGTCGGCCTGAAGAGCGACGGCACGCCGGCGCTGAACTACCCGCTGAGCCCCTATTTGATGGACGGGGCCCGGCGCGCCTTCCTCAGCATGGCCGAAATCCAGTTCGCAGCCGGGGCCCGCAGCGTGCGGCCGGTGCACGAGCTGGCCCCCTTCTACGCCCGCTGGCAGCAAGCGCAGGCCGGCATTGCGCAACTGCCGTTCAAACCCTTCCTCACGACGGTGGGCAGCGCCCATGTGATGGGCGGCTGCATGCTCGGCGTGGCCGCCGCGCGCGGCGTCGTCAGACCGGACGGCCAGCATTGGCAATTGAATAATCTGTCGGTCATCGACGGCTCGATTTTCCCGACCAGCATCGGTGCCAACCCCCAAGTCAGCGTCTACGGCCTGGCCACCCGCCTCGCCACCGGCTTGGCCAAGCGGCTGACCGGCAAGGATGTGCGTCTGGCTTGAGTCGCTTGAGCGGCTTGAGCCAATACTGTTTGGAAAAAGCCCGTTCGCCCCGAGCTTGTCGAAGGGTTGTCGGAAGCGGGGGGGAGTCCTTCGACAGGCTCTCCTTCGGCAAGCTCAGGATGCTCGGGTCCTTCGACAGGCTCAGGACGAACGGTATTGCGGTTTGGGCGTCAGTTGACTGCCATCCCGCCCCGCTACGATGCGGCCATGTCAATCGCTGAAACTACCGGCCTGCTGCTGGCCGGCATCGCCCGCCTGATCACCGGCGCGCAAGGTCACTGGAAGGGCTGCCCGCCGATGGCTGAGCAGCGCATCTACTTCGCCAACCACCAAAGCCATTTCGACTGGGTGCTGATCTGGGCCGCGCTGCCGCGTGAGTTGCGCGCCCAGACGCGGCCGATCGCCGCGCGCGACTACTGGACCAGCAGCCGCTTCAAACAATGGCTGACCACGGCCGTGTTCAACGCGATTTATGTGTCCCGCTCCCGCAATGAGCCGGGCCAGGCCCCGGATGAAGACCCGTTGGGCCCGCTGGTCGAGGCGCTTGCAAATGGCGATTCGCTGGTGATCTTCCCCGAGGGCACGCGCTCCAACAAGGGCGAACCGCAAGCCTTCAAGGCTGGCTTGTTCCACTTGGCCGAGCAGTTCCCGCAGGTCAAACTGATCCCGACCTGGATCGACAACGTGCAGCGCGTGATGCCCAAGGGCGAAGTGGTGCCGGTGCCCATCCTGTGCACCGTCACCTTCGGCGCGGCGCTGGCATTGCAGCCCGGTGAAGACAAGCGCGAGTTCCTGGCCCGCGCCCGCGCCGCAGTGTTGGCGCAGCGGCCCGCCGGAGCACGCGAATGAACTGGCTCAAAAACCTCGGCCACAGCGACCAGATCGCCCTGCTGTTCCTGCTGCTGTTCGGCGCGCTGCTGATCGCCAGCAGCGTGACCTTGTGGATCAGCTTGCAGGAGCGCAGCGACAGCGCCGAACAGGCCGAGCGCCGACGCCGCTTCCGCCGCGAGCTGAACGCGGTGTGGGTGGGGGCCTGCGTGTTCTGGGTCGCCTGGATTGCCGGGCCGGTGGCCGCCACGCTGTTGTTCGGCCTGCTGTCCTTTTTGGCGCTGCGCGAGTTCATCACCTTGATGCACACCCGCCGGGCCGACCACCGCAGCCTGCTGCTGGCCTTCTTTTTGATCCTGCCGCTGCAATACCT